>CAYHQC010000006.1:0-18380 GCA_964358845.1 uncultured Gammaproteobacteria bacterium
CCCGTCAACCCTTGCGAAAGTGACACCCCTCCGCCACACTCTTTTTGAAGCGCTTTCAACTCCGCCTTTTTCTGTATTTCTT
The DNA here is from genome assembly GCA_964358845.1 of uncultured Gammaproteobacteria bacterium. GTDB lineage: Bacteria > Patescibacteriota > Microgenomatia > UBA10105 > UBA927 > UBA927. The sequence goes on from CAYHQC010000006.1 coordinate 83, forward strand.
TCTCATTCATCGTCGTAGGTGCGCCAAATATCGCGCGCATGATTCGCCCTGCAAAAGAATGGATGGAACCTTGTACCCGTTGCCACAAAGGCTGTGGTTGTGTTGAAAGTATTTTCTGTATCTGATCGGTAGAAGAAATTTGACCTTGGTTTGTTAAGATTTTATCAAAGCCGAAAATTTTATTCGAAAGGATGAATCCACGCACAAGTGATTGTTGTTGCTCAATATTCTTCCCCCAATTACCAAACACTTCGTCAGTTGTAAGATGAAAATGTCCTATAATCCTCTCTGCATTAAATCCTTTCATTTGAGCAAATGGTCTAATCAGTTCAGAAAAATCACCGTCTGCACTCATCCGATACAATGCGAGTCTCCCATCCTCCGTATCCCAATCAAAAATCTTCGCATCTTTAAGTGTTTGCAAAATTGTAATCAATCCCTGTACGCCGTTCCAATAAAATATTTCTTCAAATCTCTTCGTTGACAACCCTAATTTATTTGCGATCAGATACTGCAATGCAGTAACTACAATCTCTTGTGACTCATCATGGGTCACCCGAGCAGTTCTATTGTCCATCAAAAATATATGTAATTTTTCATGAAACATTTCGAGAGCTGCCCATTGCGGATATTCATTCATACTTTGTGCCAATATAAGTCCGCCTCCCGTCGCACTGCCTCGGGCACCATTAGGCAATGATCGAACAATTGTAATATCGCGAATCGCATCAGATGGCGCTTTTGAATCATAATGATATCCAGGTATTAGTTGTTGCATAAGCCCCTCAAGCGTGGTAATAAATACAATTGGCATTTGTGATTTCAACACCTCCTTGGACACAACTGCCTCAATCAATTTTTTCTTTTCTTCCTGCGTCCCAAATGGTGGATCCATCTGTACAGAATTTGCTAAAAACTCTGGGACAGTGACTAACGCTGGACGCCTTTCAGTCAACTGTTCACCATTAAACGCATAACTTGCCGCGATCGAACTTTCTTCGTGAATAGGCAAATAATCACCTAAAAATAAGGCGTTTTCAAATGAATTCCATACATTCTCTTGTGAAAAATCAAGTGCCATCACCACACGCATCGCATGTCGTACAATTGCAATCCGATCTGCAAGATTCAAGTTTTTATGTGCGTTTATGGCATTGATTATTTGATCCTGAATCGTACTATCTATCCGCATAAAACTCTTGTCATTTCGTTTAATTCGACTTATTAATATTTTCGTAACTACGGCCACTTCATTACGCAAGGCAAATTGCATGCGTAGCTGCGTATACCGTGCTTTTATCTGATTTCCCACCCGCGCTATTTTCTGCATCCATAAAAGAGCGTAGGGATACCGATCGAGATTGAAATCTTTAATCACTCGTCCAAACGATGTACAGCCAGAAGCAGTTGGGGCGTTTGAATTTGCTGCGTATGCTTTCTTTACAAATCCATCAAGAGACAATAAATCACGTGATATACTATTTATTGGTGTGGGCCTACTCAAGTGAGGCGACCAGTCTGTCAAACCGGTGCGCGGGGGTGCAATTCCCCCTAGGTCCACACTACTGTTGACATTTGCATAATTATTTGATATAGTAATTTTTGACAGACTGGTCGCAACCTCATTTGAGGATGGCACCGTCAAAGAACTTCCGAAAGGAAGTTTTTTGTTGGCATTTTGCTGCGAAAGTGACACCCCTCCCCCGCACTCTTTTTGAAGCGCTTCCAACTCCGCCTTTTTCTGTATTTCTGCAGGATTTAGTGCCATCGCTTCACCAAATATCGCTCGCATGACCGATCCGGCAAATGCACGAATTGAATTTGATTGAGGTTTTGTCTGTATTAAAGATTTTGGAGAAGGCGCTTGTTGTATCCGTTCTTTAAAAATGTTTTCGACCACCGAGGAAATAATCGAGGCTTGTTGTGCATCGGTAAATGGCGGCGCGCGGTCTTGATATTGGCTGGTAAATGCCTCTTCCACAATCTTTGTGACTGCATCCCGTGCTTTCCCCTCCTCCGTCCAATCCACCTTAGCAAGCTTATCCGAAAAATCTTTCTCTACCTTCGCCTGAAGGTCGGTGATGTGGAGTTGGAGATCGGTTTGAGATTGAAGGGGTTGAGACGCGGGCTGGACACTCGTGGGTTGGCCTAAGGGTTTGGTAATCCATGCGGAAAATACTTTAAGCGGTGCCCGCTTTCCAATACTCACGAGTGCTGTCAAACATTTTGACCCGAAATTTCCTCCGCCACCCGCGGCATAAACCTGTGGAACAAAGTGAAGATACGCTGCTCCTCCCCCGCCGCAATTCTTGAAAGCTTCGTCAAGGTCTTTTTGAATCTGTTGCGATTCGGACGGTTGAGATTGAATTATTGTTAATAACTCTTTTTGTGTGTTTGTTTTTAGATCTCGTTTATACTTTAACAATCGGTATAATACCGTTATTCTCGTTTTTACACTTATCGCAGAACCGATACTAAGTACTGCTTTTTGTATATCTCTCTGTAGGAGCGAATCATTTTTGTAATAGAGGAAATGATCATTTGCTTCCAGATATTCTCGTACTTCTTGAAACGCTGGATCTTGAATGAGTGCGTATACTGAAGATCCATTCGCCCATTCTACAAATATTTTCTTCAGGCCAGTTTCGAGTAGAGCCGCTGCTGTTTTTTTATCAACATCATTCACTAAATTATGTTGACCCATAATCGTAAAAATGGTATCGCGTATATTGCGCATATATTCCTGCCTAATATTCAGATTTCTGACCACTCTAACAAATGAAGTGGGATATGAAAAATATATACTCGATAAATTTGTCCCATTTACTATTGTTTTTTCTAAGTAAGTACTTACTTCAGACATTGCTTGTTGTTTCTCGAGATCAATGTGTTTTTTCAATAACGTCTCAATGACTTCAGTGATGTTTGTTCGAAACCGTCTTACATCAATTTCATTGAACGCATCCTCAATCCATTTAGGTATTTGTGCGTTCCAATATAAACTTCGATTCGCTTGCAATACCTGCTCAAATTCATTTTGATTTTCAAATTCTCTTTTCATTATCTGATCAATAATTTTCTGCATAATTTGATCTATATTAGAAGCGCTTGATATTCGCACGAGTGGATCCTCAATACTTTCTAACACACTTATTGTTTCAGGTAGCAGGCCAGTGTCTCGTAATCCCTGTGTGGTTTTAAACATATCTATTACTTCGGGGTATATTCGATCAAATATCTTAGCAATAATTCGATTAACAGCTTCGTGACGTACCGAATTATCTTCGGGATATGCGAGTGCTATAATTTTCACAATATTGTCTAATCTGTAGAAGCCACTGCCAGAATCTCTTAAACGTAGCATTAATTTAGTAAGATCCTCATCTGTTTGTATATCCAATACTATCGAATCCTTGGATTTCCCATCACGTATTGCTGAAAACATCATTATTCTCAGTTCCTTAGCTACATCGTAACGATCTCTTCGTATGCTCTGTTCCACTTCGAATAAATCTAGTTGGTCTAAATAATCGCGCGTGATCTTTTGAACTTTCGCACTGAATGATTCACCCAATGGAATAGTAGTCTTCGTTTCTCTTTCACCGATTAAATTAATTGAATCACTCACCATATTAAATGGAAGCGTAAAAACAGGGCTCAACGGTTTATACGTTCGCTGTATATCTTCAAGAAGTTTATAGATATCAAAAATCTTTTCTGGATTTATAAGCGAATTTAATAATCTTCTTTGATAGGCATAAAATTCTGGTGTATGCGTAGATATCCCCTCGCTCTCACCTCTTCGAATATGAGCATCCTCATGAGTAGTTGTGTCTAAAAGTTGTACGAGAATAGCCACGATTGAAGGTGACGCAATAGTTTTCCCAGATGCATCAACCCAATCATTACCCACTCTGTGGCCACGAAGAATCGTATCAAAGTCACGAAGTTCATTAATTATAGCCGGAATATTCCACACAATGTCTGATTTACCGACGTGGGTATATGCAATTGCAGGGGACGTATGGTCAGACACAAATTGTACCTCGTGACTGATACGAGACACACCTGCATTTACTGCATTGAGTATCGCCTCTGTCATCTGTTGCCACGCTGCAAGCGTGTCAGCATTCTCCAGTGAGTTTGATAACTGAAACGCTGATTTCTCTTGGACCTGTGTTTTTTTATTTTCTATACTAACGCTTTGATTCTGTGTAATAATCTGTGCAATTTTCACCTGTAACCACTCAGGAAGTTGTTTTCGAAATTCGTCATCCTGAAAGCCCTGAACAACCGAATCAAAAAATGAGACTGATTTGCCATTTACGGAATATGCAGGTAAAGAAAATAACAACAAATATATATTTCTACTGCCCTCTTCTGAATTAGCGGTATATTTTTCCCAGGATCGTATCAGACCACCTTTTGCAACGATCGCTACATCATCAAGTATCTCTTCTGGAATATTATCCTGATATTGAGAGGCTTTGCTAATATAGTCTTCCGGTAAATTCTGTATATTTACATTACCCTCCATAAATAATTTTGCGGCAGCAACTAATCCGCTATGAGATATTGCATTTTCCAAACGCTTAACCGTCGCTTTTCTACCCACAAAATCTGAACGTCCTTCCAGTGGCTGCACGGACTTACTCTCTATATTCATAACAACACCTTGATCTTCAAGAATTGATCGAATAACGGCAGGAATTGAATAGATTTCATTCTGACTCAGCGGCTTTAAATACACATTGTTTACGTTCAGTGAAAACTCTCCGCCTACATGATGAAGGGAAACCGTTTCATCGCCAACAGTATACTCAGCTAATTTTTCAATGGATTTATTTACCTGTTTTCCATTAAATACAATTTTTAATTTTTCGGAGTCAAATAGTCCAACATAATGGCCAAGTTTTGTTCGCAATTCCGAAGCAAGAAGCACCGGATCGTTTGTTTTTTTTACCCAATCAACTGTTGTACCCACAATACCAGTTGTGGCTATCACTTGAGACATATGCATTTGTATATCAGCAAGTGCATTTTCTTTCTTTATCGGGTTCATCCGTATATACGTGGTTACATATTTTCCTGTAGCATCCAACGTGGTCGTTTGAACCCTCACTTCATCCGCGCCACGAAAAACCGTAAAGAACCCCTGACCAAAATGAAGTAATTCTGAATTCCATTCACTCACCCCCGGCAAAAGCAACTTTGAAAGGATAGTCGCCAAATCCATCCCAATACCTTGATCAGTAAGAGAAATAACAGTGTTTTGATTTTGATCTATATGCGTTGTAACCGAAACTTCCGGCACGGACTGTATGAGTGGGATATGTCTGGATGCTTCATATGCATTCGTTACAATTTCTCTTAGAAACGCAAACTGATCCGTCGTTTGCTCATATGCTTCTTTTAGCACTACCTGCGCTCGACTATCAAGTTCTGTAGATTGATTGTTCACTGAAAAATCTGAAACTACTTTATTCAGGTCATCTATATTTTTAGCCGATTTTAAACGAGTGCCATAGTCTTTATTTTTTTGAAGTATTCTAAGCATTTTTGACAAGGTAAATGTTTTCTCCTGGCCGACATCAGGCAATGTCATATCACTCGACTCACCAATCAATGCATCGTCAGATAATAATCGATACAAAACGGGTGCAATCTCCGCGGGTATTTTTCCGTGGGATTCTAGATTTGAGCGCAGTGTCGCATAGCTTTCGTCATATGTTGCTTTAAATAAACTATGCATTAATTTTTCTGCGTCTGCTTGGGATTTTCCATCTACAAGTGCTTTTATAGTAGCATCCGCATCTGTATATGCACCCACGATCCCCTCGATGTCAAGAGGACTGATATGTCGTCTTTCAATCAAACTAACAACGAGATGTTCCCGTGAATTTTTTATCTCTATCCTATAGCTTTCAATACTTTGTTTAATCCTCTCGTCTAACGTGCTAGGGAATCCATATGCTTTATCGACACCGATCCTGTCAGACAACATATTCATCGTTATTATTTTTTCAAGAAGCATCAATGGTGTTGTCTGATAATCTGATGAAAAAAATTTATTTTTTATGGCCTCAAAATACCACTCGCCAAAAATACTACCCCATTTGCTTAACTCTCTGGAGTGTGATCCATATCTCCTAAATAAATAGTAAACTAATACTTCTTCTTTTATGTTTATTGGCGCTTTTGAATTCAAAAAAGCTAATACTTCGCTGGGGTTTGCATGAAATACTCCTTTTTCGTTTATCATGGTGTCTAATACTTTTTTCGCCTCCGGTGAAACATCCGCCGAAACCGACTCCATCCATGTTCCTTTATTAAAACGATGGACCCATTGCACCATTTCTGGGACAGAATAATTTGTGAAAATATATTGAGTAATATTGTTGTTCACAATCGAATCATCATTGAATACTTCTCCCATCAATTCACTGAAATGAACTCTATCTTCAATATTGGAGATATTCTTTAATTCGGCAAGTGCAGATTTTTCAAATAAACTCAGTACAATTCGTAATGTTTCACGGTCATCAGCTTCTTCAGGTGCACCCGAACTATTTGTGCTTTTCGAGATATATGTCGAAAGGAGATTTTGAATTATTCCTCCTTTGACCAACATCGATTGTAATATTGGCAATACTGCCTCACGGGTACGAGCATCAGACATAGAAGTTCGAAGTTTTTCATCAACTAATAGAATTCCGCTTTGTGTAATTTGCGCATTGGGATAATTTGTGCCAGAACGAAACGGAACGTATACGATTTGTGGAAGTTTTGAATCCCTTAAGCTATTTGGAATATACGGCTTTGATTCTGGAAGCAGCCGCGCTCGAACGTAATATGCAGTATTTCCAAGAACTTCGTAAATAAGTTCATCATCAGGGTAAACTGGAACATTTACCTGTTCTACAGCTTTCTCTACTATATCGGGTAAGTAACGTGTGGGATCTTCTAGGCGTTGTCCCTTTACAGGAACGGTGTTTCTGTACATTTCATTGCTTACATCATAAAGAATATTTGCATAGGTAAGTAATGCTTGTGGATTAGTAACACCAAGCCTGCTAATAAGAACTGAGAGTGCTTCAAGCGTAAATGAGTTTGGTACAATACCTGATCTTTCTCGTGAATAATCCAAATAGTGTTTATCAAAATCCAACTCAACAATCTTTGGCTGGCCGAGAGATGTGAAATACATGCTATCGAAATACACACCTTTAACATATAATTTAACTTCAGTTTTTTCATCTTTCTTTGTTTTTCCTGAATCAGTTACAACTCTGAATTTTACCGCGGGTTGCGTGCTTTCGGGAGCTTCATAAATGCTACTCGTAGGTACAGCTTCAATCAGTGCAATATTATTCCGGTCATTCATGCGATAACGCTTCCCATTTTCTATGACTTCGATTTTTGAATCTTCTACAGCTTTTAAGCTATGCGTTGCATCACTGAGTATTGTGGATTTGACAATCGCATCTGAAAGTATTTCCACTTCGCTTCCTCTTCCAATTCTTTTTTGATCAAATGAGGTAAGCGGTGAATGTACATACCACAGGCTACCATCGGGATTCATACCAAACTCCCATCGATTTGCTTGTCCATCCGCAGTCACTGTGCGGAAAATAACCCGGTCATTAACACCCTGAATATATCCAAATATTGCCTTGAATCCAGCTCCGAATTTACCAATAGTTCCGCTTTGTCCTAAATTTCCTGTTTCTCCTGCATTTAATAATGTTGCAAGTTGCTCCAGAAGCAATCCTTCGCCAATATCACGGACAACCGCTCTGTCATCTTCTACCTCGAGAGTTACGAGCTTATCAATTGAATCACCACTTCGAAAAGTGTATCGATCTTCAGTATCAATAGCATTAAGAAGAAGCTCTATGATAGGCCTGCTATCTCGATTTTCAAATTGGAATTGTGAAAGATTCACGAGTATTTGTCTGCTTCGCATGATTGCATCCTCAGACGCATTGTCCAGATATGGTTGTATAGCATCTTTTCCTCTTCTAAGAGCGCTAGCAATATCAACTCCTTCTGTGCCCTGCATTGCAGCAATCAAACGAACTAAAGATACTCTTTCAGTTGAAACAATCTCGCTTTGGGTAATATCACGAACAATTGCTTCTTGCGCAATATCTACTTTTCCAATTTCCTTTAAAATACTTTGAATAAATGCTTCAGTTTCAGTGCTGCTCTTTGGATCAACCGGTTTTTTAGACAATTTTGAACGGACCATTTCATATGTCTGATTTTCAAACGTGGTTAACGTGCGACCGCTTGATTTCGGCTGTATGATCCATTCGAGTAATTGTGCGATCCCAGTGAATGGTGCTTCAGTCACAACGCTACGAACATGTTCTATTGCCTCGTCCACTTGTTTAGCCGCTTTTACCACGCATCCATCGTCTGCAAATACTTGTGGAATAATACTCAATCCTCCGCCACATTTATAATTCGCCCATAGCTTCTTAATCACGCCCGACAGCCTTGTCGTCTTAAACCACACCGCCCATGAGCGAGTAACCTGCTTATCTAAATTTGTTGGAAGAATAGCACTTGAATTGTTTGGAGGTAGTGACTGGTTTAGAAGTTCTACAATAATTTCTCTTTGAGTAAATTCATCACGAACTGCTTGTGCAAGATCATTTTCAAATGTAGAAGGCAGGTCATTTGGTGCATTGCCTGAAAACAATCGCGTATATTCAGGCGATTGACGAATATAGTCGAGCATAAACACCCATAAATCACCATTCGTCAAAACAAGCTCATCTGCTACCGCTGCATCAGCGGCGCGACCAATAGCTGGTTGCAATTGCTCCAGAATAGTTTGTGACAATTCTTTGCTATCATCAACAGTCAACGAATTGGAGGGTTGCGTTACTTTCGACTCGCCCAGTACACTTTTTCGCAATTCATCTACCCACACTTGAACAGCTGGCGCGAAACGAATCTCGTTTTTCTCGTGATCAAAATCAAAAAGATAATCCAGAGCCTCTAGTCCGCCAGCATCCTTGGTATGGCTACCAGCGTCAACCTGATAATATATCGTCAACAGATCAAAATAATCAGCCAGAGATAACCCGGATTGTTGCGCCATTTTCTTTACTTGCTCACCCAAATTTGCCATATCTACGTCATTATGCTTCTGTCTTGCATTGACATATGGACCAATGATATCTTCATCGATAAGCGAAATCGCCAGATTAATATCTTTTTCTGTATATCCTCTTTTGGCTAATTCTTTTCGAGTAATATCTATCGTGACAGCATGTGATCCCGTTCGCCCGTCACCTATCCCATCAATAATGGGTTTACCGCTATCGTGTAGCGCAAGAATCCATCGGAATAATATCGGATCGACTCTCCCAGGAAGAGGCTTATTTGCAAAATATCGTTCGTATTGCCCCATATTCATATTTGTATGGAGCTCAAGTGAGTATCCTTCCGACACTCCTACCGGTGCAGAGAATCGACGGGCCAACAGCGGATCTTGCGTTAGTGATGTTAAATAGGGATTTGGTTTTGGTTTCAAAGCGCTTATATCTACGCCTCTTGCCTGCCAATCTGCATCTGTTCCGGCTTTCGCAAGGTTATACATAACGATCGTATCGTCGTCGAGATGTTTAAATGTGCCCTCCCCACTTTCTGTAAAGATAGCACCATCGATATGTATCGAGTTCATATATTCACCAAAAAACATTGCCCATAACGGGGCAAACACATCATGACCGGTATGAAGCATATTACGAAGGTTAACCTCTGAACGACTGGCTATCATCGAGTCTAAATTCACAATATATTGCTGAAAAATCAATTCCATTGCAGATTTCAAACTCCGAATCTTCATCTGAGCAATCCATTGCGGATACATCTTCTGGATATAATCCCTCCATCCCTGAACAAGTGGTGTAGGAACAGGCAGATTTAGATCATTATTACTGGTTGAATTCGGATTTCGAAAATCTAACAATCTCGCGTGATCCAGATAGATTGTGTTTACTGAATGAGTGCCGCCGTTTTGTTTTGCTCTCAAATTTTCATATCCCACAGCAGTCCCCTGATTAGCGGTGGTATTTAATCCATAACCCAGGGTTGCGCTCCCCCCTTGGACATTTGGAATATTGTGCTGCATTTTGTCTACTGAAAATTGCTCATCATATGAGCCATGGTAGACGGTGTTATGAAAATCATCACTCGAGATGATCTTCACTTCTCCGTTGAGCAGCTCTTCTGCTTGACCTAAGGAACTCTGATCAGAAATAGCCTGACCTAGTCTATTTCCCCATAATAAGAAATAAATCATTTTCCAATTCTCAGCTCCCATCCACACAAAATAGCGCTCCAGATTCAAATTTTTAGCCTGAGCCTGCGCTGCCACAAGCTCTGCAAATAACCCAAAATCATAATTGGACATTCTCCCGGTCCCTTTTTCTTGAACTAAAAATACGTATAACTCATCTCCAAAAAATCGTCTTAATGCGCTTGCGTAGGGCTCCTGTGAAATACGGTCATAGAAATAATAATCAAATAATCGAGCATTAAATTTGTCACTCGAAACACCCGATTCATTTATAGAAGTCCCCACAACACGAAAGTACCTGTCTAAGAGTGAAACTATGAGTGGATTTTCTCCCACATATTCTGTAATAGATATAACTAATTCCAATGGGTCAATTAAACCTTGTTCACTCGTCAATGACTCCATTGAAGCCTGAAGATCGACAAGTATTGACCGAAGAATAGCTTTGTCAGGCTGTTGGTCTGGCTCTTTATCTTCTTTTGATGGCATCTTCAATCGCATATCATTTATGACGTTATCCTTTATCCTGATACCGTAGATTCCGCGAAATACATCATGAATAAGTGGCAAATAGGACATGTCTTGAAAAATAGGCAGATCTACAATAATATGCGCCACAATTTCATTGAGAGATATTATTGTTTCGTACTCCGTACGACTATGCTGTTCCCCACCATCACGTATATTCAACTCCAGTATAAATGGCAGCATTACTTTTATAAGCTCATCAGTCGTCTGTCGATTTTTGTCGTGCGAACGCGCGTCGTACAGACTTAAGTAATATTGAAGCCCATAAATAGCTTCCTCTTCAGAGGATTTGCCTTCGTGATATCCAGAAACCAAATCAGTAAGACCTCGTACTATGAAGGCATTTCCTATATTCGAGTCTAATGCTTCTAATGCATAACGAAAAATATCATCTGTATTGTCTGTATAACTTGTTTGCCTATGAATTCGCCCGGCGTTAATAAGACTAATTAGGACATCGTGAATCTTTTGCGGCAAAACAATAATAGGTGCGAAATCCGCAGGGTCTCTTTGATCCCTCATTTGGTCATACAGAGCCTGAACTTGATCTCTAAGGGCGTCTTTGTTAGGCAAATAAAACCGTCGAGTCAACCGATAATATATTCTTTTTCCCCAATACCATGCCTGTTGCAACCAAGGATGTTGTTGGGTTTGTTGTGGCTGATTTCCCTGCGTCGATTCACCAAAATTCGACCGCTCCAATTCTGATTGCTCATTTTTCTGTGCGCCACCTTGAGCCCGCTCTATCCAATCCTCTTTTGTGCCGATAACTCCATAGTTATAAAATACAAATGTATCTGCTCTCTCAGTAACTCTTTGTCCATTGCCTTCCACCCCTTCCCACGCGATCAGACCATCAAATCCAATTGACTTCATGAACGCTGTAAAAACAGTATTTTGCTCTGAACCAAATGATTGAGTGATTTCGTACTCCTCAATATTTCTGGTACCCAACGCATAACGGATGAGCCGATTTTCCGCTGTTGGATTGTTTCGAATGTCTAAAAGCATATCGGTATACTTTTTCATGTCATCATATCGAGCCAAATCCAAAAGATTATGTGTTGCTTGAGCCAGGTACGTCGTTTCATGCTCCTTGAAATATATAATCCAATAATCAACCCACGCCTGAAACAGTGGCTCTGGCACGGATGCATTTCCCCGCAGATCGAGCATGCGCGCTCTGAATGGTATCAGCGTTGTCACAACCCCTACGCCCCCGCTAGCTCGTTCTTCTGCATAGCCTTTTGCCTGCCCTTGTGAATCCGTGGTATATAATCCATCACCAAGTGTGATCAACCCATCAGGATTCGCTGCGTTATCGATAGCGTTGAAATTAGTATCCACCCGAAGAGGTTCTTTTGCCCCATGATGCAGGAGCTGTGCTTCATTAGGCTGTGTTGGGTCAATAGTCAGAGGATCCTGATCACCCAATACCAACACAGGAACTGTTTCTCCGTCGATAATGAGACCTATTTCCGTTTGTTGGATCACGTGAGTCTTACGATCTATATCAATCCGTTTCAAAATAGATAGTAATGTGTCGTATGCTCTTTGTTCATTCACGACCTCGCCTAGACCATCACCGAGATTTTTATAATGAACCTTCAACTGTACTATTTCCTCATCCGTGGATCCTATGCCCTGGATCCGTTCAATTCCTCGCTTGTCAAACGGATTGAAATATTCAACCAGAAACTGTCGCTCGGCATAAATGAAAGATGGCAATAATCCAAGTCGTTGTCCTAACCTGAAAAGCAAATTCTTCAGTTGCCTGTTTCCCACTATTTCTCCCTGCGCGTATGCGCGCAGCATGATGTCGTTTGTCGCTATTGTGGTATCCCCGGACAACCGATCAAATGCTCTCCCTATCGCTGTCAGATTTCTCTTTTCTCCCGCTCCATCGGCGCCCATAGGCTCAAATTCGACGACGGTTTGGCTTACGACGGCCAATGCGCGAAAAAGTCTCGTGCCAGCAGTGAAATATCCGTCCATTGCCTGACGCACCTGTTCAGTAGATACAATAATTGTCGGATCAGTAGCCAAATACAACTCATTTGCTCTTCTGAAAATGCGTATATTCGTGATACCCATCGCATCGAATGCAAACCGCGTAAATTTTTCAAATTGATCGGTAATCAGCCGATCTCCCCACAATCTACCTATCTTGTTGAGAATCTTCAAAATACCCGAATAATCCAATCGGATAAGGCGCACCCCCTTGGGGAACTCCTGGCGATTGGCTTGGACGAAATCCCGCATATCTTTATACACAGAAACAGTTGCTTTGGGATTCCTCCGCCGGAACTCCGCCTGCATACTACTTGCTTTTTTTCGAAGCACGTCATCGAACAACTGCGCCGCACTAAGCTTGCGCAACACTTCATATATCTTCGTCACGTCTATCCGTGAAATCGCTTGCGGATTTTTCCGCTGGAAATCAAATACTCCCTGTAGCTCATTATCAATGTAGCTTAGAAGCGGATGGTAATTTTTTGCTTGCTCAAGCGTAATATCTCTGACGTAATTTGCCTTCGCCATCTGACTGAGCCAATCGCCGCCATTATTCGTTTGCTCCTCAATCGGAAACGTAGACTCTGTAAACCCTACCTGTATGGGATATTCCGAAATCCCGCCGACGGTTTTGTAGAGCATGCGCGTCCTCGTCAACGCTACGTTTATTTTTTCCTCTACCGCTGAAGTGTCCGATCCTTTACGCACAAAAAGCATGTACTCATCTCCTCCCACCCGTACGAGTTCGAAGTCTCCGGCAGGAAATGCCGCAAGCACTTCTTGGGCAAAAATGCGCAGCAAATAATCACCCAACGCGGTGTATCCACCCTTTCCCATGACGTCGTTGACTCCTCGCAAATTCTTTACATCCATGCGTGCAACCGCCGTGTATTTGCGAACGCCAAAGATGGGAAGGGTAAGTGAATTCCACACCCTCTGAATTCCAGCCCCCGCCTGGTTAAACCGGCCCAGGAGATCATCGTCGACAAAACGTTGCACATCCACAGGAAAACTCGCCATTGTGAGCGTTTCTCTTGGTTGGGTGTGTAATCCGTCAAAGAGTCGCTGTGCTATAAACTCAGCTACATCAGGAAGTCCAGCAAGCATCCGCACGACTGTGTCTTTCATCGAGGCGGCAAGGCCCAATTGAGCAACCACCACATCAGACACTGCATCGGCTGCAACGTCTTCAAGCGGGACAAGCTCCCCAGAAGCCTCTATCGCTTCGCGCTGTTTTGCACGGAGGGCGTTGTTAACCACATCGCTCTCATTTCTCTCTTCTGTCTCTATAATCGGTCTCGTCTCCACAATTGACACATTTGTATTTGATTGCTTCCTTGATAACAGATTATTTTTAATACCTACGGTTATCCGTAGGTAAAATGAATGTATTCGTTTAGCCACTGTTGCAGATATTGCTTTTACTCGCGCAAAATTAGGCATAACGATACCAAAAGCTGCAATTTCAGACACCATGGGAGTAACGTTTACTTCTATATTTTGTAGAAAATTAAAGTCCTCAATAAAATTCTCGTAATCGTTTGGATATAACTGCTTAAGCAAAACTATAATTTCCGTAGGAGTGTACTTATTGTTCCAACCAAGTTCATATACTATGAGAAAAGCATCCGTTGATTTGTTGCTACTCAACAACCATTTCAAATCAGTAGTGGTCACATAATCAAAAAATAATTCTGGATTTAAAGAAACCAATTCTGCTCCAAAATTATTTTGTTGAAGCTCAAGAAATATAAGCTCCAAAGAAAATAAAGTATACCAATAAGGCTCGTACTCTCTAAGAACCTCGCTTGCCGAATTTCGATCTTTAAATAACCATGAGAAATCATCTGAAGTTACATACTCCGCAAAATACTCTGGATAAGAAGCGACTAATAACGCTCCATAATCATATTTACGAAACTCGGAAAACATGGATTTAAGTGAAAATAGATTATGCCATATCAAAGTATCGTCTTGTACTAAGTCCCAAGCGGCATAGTCGTTCCCCGCCAACCATGAAAGGTCATCTGATGTTATATAATCCGCAAAATATCCTGCATTTTGAGTAATAAAAGGTGCATAAGTAGGATTTCCGCGAAATTTATCTATAATTTCCTCAGGTGAAAATTTAGAAAATAACAAATCAACATGATGATTATTAACTATATCCATGGCATATTCGTTTTTCAGAATCCATGCAAGATCATCAAGAGATAATATTTCAGAAAAAAAATATAAATGTATGGCTACTATAGATTTGCCAAAGTCAAGGATTCGCAATTCGGATAATACTTCCTCTTTTGAAATAGCATCATCCCACCCATCTATATAAAGAGATAGAAAATAAGATATCGATTCTTCATCATGTAACAACATCAAAACTTCTTCATGAGTAAGATATGGAGCAAATATATTGGGATTTGAACTAACAAATTCACTATATCTATCAGGATAAGTATCCTGAAGTTCTCCTAATACCTCTCTAACAGTCACTTCGTCAACAACGACCGGAATTTCTCCACTTTTTCCAAGGTATATAAATTGCACAATCATCTTTTTATCAAATGACCATGTAACTGTATCTGCTTCCTGTGTGTCCTTGAGTACTTCTAAAACATTTGTGCCCCATAGCTCTGCTGAAGAGATCATTGAAGAATCGCCAACGTCTGTTGCGTTCAATGCTACTTGAGCCTCAGCCATAGTTTCAGCTACTTTAATATACGGATGAAAATTTGACCCATGAAGCTTAAGAAACTTAATCTGACCATCTTGTTGTTCAACTTTCACCACATTCCCGTCCGTAAGACCTTTCCACAAATCAGCCTTATCATCTTGTGGATTCATAAGATCTTTATCAAACGGATTAAGTAAAATAAATTGTGACGTTGATTCTCCTGTCCTCCCCAGATCACTGGGATTACTAGGCAATGAATCTAAGTATTGTTTAATTGGACCAAGATTGTTAGATAAATATTGTACTTGTCCGCTAAGCTTTTCATAACCATGATCATTTTCCCCTATACTTAGATAGAACCAATCGTAAAATAATCCAGCTACAGGTGAGGATGTAGGTAGTTCGCCCATCAAGGCAATAAGATTAAGCATGTGGTATGGAGTTCCAGATATGTTGGCAGGATCAAAATCCTTATTTCCTATATTTCCTTCTTGTCCAAAATATCCTAGGTCCCAATATTGCCGATCTGACAATATGCCGCTTACGTCAGCTGCGGTATAATGAGGAGAAAATGGATCCTCAAGAAGCGTCAACGCAAACCACCCTGAATATGCATCTTGATTCAGCTCACCTGTTACGGGATTGTTTCTTGTCAAAAATTTTGTCGCTATGGTTATGTCCCACAACGCTGCGTGCATATCCCCGTCATTTTTTTCGAGCGCATAAGCAAGAAACTCATCAATAGGCATCGGTTCATGATGTTCATTGTAACGAGAAAATAATAAGCCATAATAATCAGAAAAATATGCCGTAACTTCCTGCTCAGTCACACTGGGGTTATCAGGGTGTAGAACTGTATAAAGATTAAATATAGTATTGTTGTCATCAAACCAGCCTTCTGACGAATCTATTACTTCTGAAACAGGCCCTTCTTTCGGACCGATAAATGAAATATCAAATCGTTCTCTATCCTTTATATTCAATCGAAGAAGTTCCTGAAGTTTTACCGCATCAGGATGCGGCTGCCAATACACTGACGTTATTTCCTTTCCTTGATCGTGTTTTTGTTCATAAAGCCTGATAGCTGAAGATAACAATTCAACTCCTGTCTGATAATCTGGATTTGTTTTCGTATAGAGTTCCGCGAGGTCATCACGTAAGGATTCTGGGTACAGGGATAAATCTTTTGTATCGAGATAACCAGGTTCAGTCACGACACTGCTGCCAAATATAATATATGATGTCAGATGCTTAATATTTTCAACGGAAAGATTATTGAAAACTCGACTAGCCAATGTCAAAAACGTCGGATCAGTCCAAAAATCATCCGGTACGTATTGCAGACCAAAAAGTAAAAAGTGCTCTGCCGCCATGAGAGTCTTCTGACCAGACTCAGCAGTAAGAATCCAATTGAAAGCCGAACCGATAACTTGATCTTTATAATCATCGACAATCTGCGCTCCCGTCCCAATCATCTGAGGGCCTGCCATACTAATAAGACGAATCGTATTTATCCCTTTCATTCTTTTCTCGGCCTCAGCAAGTCGGTCTGTTCGCCGCCGTACGTCAGAGATGATAGTTGCCATGTTTTTCACATCTCCCAATTTGGTTCCAGGGACCATCCTACCAGGAACTTTTATCCGATTTTCCCTCATTACCCTACTCCACTCTTCAATCTTGATTGAATCCGGTAGATCATTTTTAAGGATGTCTGCTAGCTGCCATACTAGTTTCTTGTGGCCTATGGTATAGAAAAAATTCACAATTCCCCATCGGGGCTTAATATCTTTTTTATTAATCTGCTCATCTCTCCATATACGTGGGATCCAAGAACGCATTCGAAGCTTAAATGTCTCCCATCGCATGTGCCATATGGCAAAACGCGTCAATATACTACCTCGGGCATACATACCACGTTCCGTTTCCAACGATTCCAAAACATATCCAACGTTCCCCGTGCGTCCGATACCCAGCTTTGCTTCACGATCAAACGATATATTTTTTAACGTCTCCCATCGTCGAACAAACTCAGAATCCACATTATTGAGAAGCTCCCGCGCGTGTGACCACCATGGCGCACTCTCTACTTGTACAACCATGTCATAATCAGCGAGAAGCTCCCCACCTTGCATGACAGTTCCCCCAGATAATACCAATGCCTGAGAAACTAATGAAGATATACTTGGCGCATCTTTTAATAATTTTTCTGCATCAATATTCGCTATCACTCCCTCAATACCTTTCCTTGCTTCTTCCCACACCTCTCGTTCATCGATTGTTGGCTGATATGGTTTACCGTGTATAACTGAAAGTCTGTCACGCTCCTCTTGGATCATTTTTTCTCCAACTTCAGCGGTGATTAAAACGCTTGCAACATCCTGCTGTATTCGGCGTTCATACGCAGCCAAATTATCTTGCACGGTGACGGGTAGCTCAATGATATTTTCAACTTGTGCCAGTACGTTACGAGCCTTCATTGCATCATTACGTATGTATTCTTGTATACCTCGAGCAAAGAGATACTCCTCTTCTTCAGTGGTAAGCGCTGTCGTTTTGATAAAAATTTTTCTCAACCGTTCGTCTGACTCAGCTTCCCGAGTTAACAAGCCAATCATGATACTCAATGAACCAATTTGATCTCCATCACTTTGAAATTGCATTGCGGCTGTCTGGGCAGCTAAAGGCAAAGTGTCTAAAGCGGTAAGAATTCTACTATAGTTAGTGAAAAACAAAATGACCGATTCTGATACACTTAATTAGTGGTAAAA
>CAYHQC010000007.1:0-17991 GCA_964358845.1 uncultured Gammaproteobacteria bacterium
CAAAAGAACTACTTGAGATTTTACAAGCCACGTACTAATTTGCAGAAGTCAGGAAAAGTTAGGGAAAGTATATGCAGTGATGGAAGTGGGATTTGCTGTCTCTACATTGTTAGCAGGATTTATAGCGTTGCAGTCCTTAAAAGCTGTTATGATGGCTTCGATTTTGCCTCAGCTAGTTTGTATTTTTATTGCCCTAAGACTTGTTGAGCCAAAAATCCATACCGAAACTATTTCCGAAAATATCTTTAGTCACTTAAAAGAGGCATTGCAAGTATTTAGGACTAATTTTAAACTTCAACAGCTAAGTATTGCCTATATAATTGATTCTACAATTGAGATGATAGACTATGAGCTTAAGCCAGCATTCAATGCATTAATTTGGCCAACCTGGGCTCTTGGTATTACGAGAGCCCTTGATCATATATCTGGATTCTTAGGTTCCCAATACGCAGGAAAAGTTATTAAAAAATTTGGAGCAGTTAACAGTTTGTTAATGCTTGATGTAGTAGTAATAGTAAATAGAGCAGTGTTTATTGGCTTCCCGAATATTTTTTCGCCATTGATGGTTTCACTAAATTCCTTTAAAGCTTTGTTTTCGGAAACTACTAATCAGACGTTGTTACACAGTGAATTTACTGATAAACATAGAGCTACTATGGGGTCTTTAAATTCGTTAGGTATTAGTCTTTTGTACTCTTCACTAATACCTTTGATTGGAATACTCGCTGATCAAATTGGACCAAGAATGACTTTTCTGTTATTACCTGCGTTTTCGGTAATTGTATTGCCAATATATTGGAATTTAAAGAAGTATTACAAGTAATATCAATTTTTTATCCAGCTCTTGTAACGTTTGAGAAACGCTTATTTACTCATTATTGCTCCCCCGACTGGATTCGGACCAGCAACCTTCTTCTTAACAGGAAGCCGCTCTACCGTTGAGCTACAGGGGAATGTATTAACTTTTTAACGAACTCTCTTCCTCGATAACTTTTTAATTGTTTTTCTCGAATCAGCGCATCTTGTCGAGTTTTATAGATTTCTTTATGCATTAAAACCCATACACCATCAAATTGTCTAGTATATACATGGGTGTCATCTTGTTTGTTGTTATGATTTCTTAGACTTTTTTCTAAATCCACTGTTTGCCCAATGTATATTTTGTTATGTTTTTTGTTGTATAAAGCGTATACCCAATACATATTTACATAATAACAGGAAGCCTCCGCCAGCTGGCGGACTACCGTTGAGCTACAGGGGAATATTAAATTGTTAATGTTGCTAGCTATTCTATTACATCCACGTTGAGCTATCCTCCTTCTCCCGCCTTTGGCAGGATTCGGCGGGACAGGCACGGGATGTAAAGGAACTTCGTTATTATATCATGAAAAAGAGGCTACAAGGAGAGTCTGGAACGTTGGGGGCGGGCCGGAAACAAATGCTCTTGTCGATAATGTTGGGAATCATTTGCTCGAGCGATCTTTAATGCTCGCCATTCACTTGCAGTTGAAGCTCCTTCACTTGATTTGTGACAGAACTCACACTCTTTAGACACAACAAACCACACATCGGACCATATTTGTCCTCCAACTTCTTTTGAAATAATTAAACGTTCACCTTTTTTGAGCAATGCCATACTAATGGTCCATACTATAGCGTAAAATGCAAAATAATCAAATAGATAAATCTGAGCCTGAATATTTGAACCATAAAATAGTACGTGGTATAGTCAAATGACTATGGCAAAGAGTCCAATTCTAAACGCATTGGCCGCGATTTTCTACATCATTCTGATTGCATTGTTTATGAGTTTT
This sequence comes from uncultured Gammaproteobacteria bacterium, assembly GCA_964358845.1. Lineage (GTDB taxonomy): Bacteria > Patescibacteriota > Microgenomatia > UBA10105 > UBA927 > UBA927. Next base: position 1,815 of record CAYHQC010000007.1, read on the forward strand.
GGCACCAAACATATCCCCCGAGAGGATACAATATTTGCACCGATTGCAATGATCTCGCTTTTTACCCTTTCAGCTGCGGTTATGGGCTACTTGTTTTGCTATCAACCTGCAACGCTCTATTTTGACGGAAAGAAAAAGCAATCTGTGAATTTATTTCTTCAGACGGTTCTGATCTTTGGCGCATTTACTGTCGTTGCCCTCGGACTTCTGTTTGCCGGGGTTGGGAGATAGCAGAGATTAAAGCGAAATAAGAATAATGCCGATCAGGATGCCTATCGTCCCGATAATTTGATTAAGTTTTAGTTTCTCTTTCAGAAATATTACCGCAAGTCCTATGACTACAATTGTATTTGCGCTCGCAATGGGCGCGATGATAGAAGAATTTGTTTGTGAAATACCGATAGATAGACTCATGAACGCGAGCATGTCAAAAAATCCGATAATGAGAAGTTGTGTGAGTGGAAATTTACCCTTTTGTGGAATAAACGAGTGTTTTTGGAATGCAATATAGAGAGCCAACATAATAATCAAAATTATCCGAAATATAAATGCGGGGAGAAACCAATCGAGATTTCGTGTAGGTATTACGGTTAGAAACCAAGCGACACCCCAGCCAAGCATGGAAAGTAAACCTTCTCGAACGCCACTAAGAAATTCAAGTTTTTTTGTTTGAACTATAGATTTAAGATCTACAGATATTATGAGAATGCCTATAATGATGGAGGCGATTGCCAGTACTTGATGGAATTTAAGTACTTCATGGTAGATGACGACGCCTAATACTGCGGTAATCAGACTCCACGTAGAACCTAACGGACTAACGAGTGATACGAGCCCCTTTTCCATCCCTCGATAAAAGGATAAATAGGCGATGATTTGAAACAATGCGATGAGAAAAAGCACTGGGAGAAATGCAGGGATTTGTGCATACTGAAACGTAGAAATATTTGCAATAAAATAGACTAGTCCGACAGCTAGACCGAATAATTGCATCCAAAATAGAGTGAGGACATTGCCTATTTTTCGTGAAACAGTCGCAGCTAAATAGATTGCTATTCCCCAAAAAAACATGCTTAGGATTCCAGGAAGTATAGTCATATATACCTATCTAAATCAATAATACGTCATACTCGTTGCATTATACAATAATAGACTATATTTATTGGAGAAAGTGATAGACTGGAAATAGAAAAAGGAGAATCATATATGAGTGCGTGGATGAAAACGTTACATTGGAAAAAGATTCTTATTGCAGGATTCTGGTACACCGTAGTGGCAGAAGTTATGATGCAAGTTGAGATATTTTTTACAATGAAATATTACCAAGACCCTGCATTTTTTGGATTATGGAGCAAAGTAATGATGCCCGACTCGCCGGCAGGCGGGCCTGCAGCTGGTTCACCCCCAATCTCATTTTTTTTGATTTCACTTCTGTTTACGTATCTTACAGGATGCACCTTAGCTGCAGTATTTGAATTTATACACTCGCTTTTTGGTAAAAATTATTGGGGAAAAGTTATTGGATTTACAGACATATTAGTAGGCTTAGCTATTGTGTTTGCCACGTTTCCCATGTATCTACTCTTTAATGTTCCCATTGCATTGCTTGCATGGTGGTTAGGCGCTAGTTGGATAACGATCTTTATCTCAACAACGATTTTTGTTAAGGTGCTGCGGTAGACTCTCCACGAGTATTTTTGTATATTGTGACAGTTGGATGGTCAAAAACGGTAAATGTTTCTTCTGCTGATTCATCGTTTAGAATAAAATTTCCGATACGTGGATAAGAAGAAAATTTCATAACACGAGTAAATCCGAGATTCTCATTTTCTAAATTATTATAAAATATGTTGGTGTCTGGATATGTTTTTTTAAGTTTCATGATAGTATTTTTTACTTTTGGGCTTTCAAGCAAAATATAATCAGCTTTCTTAAGTGACTCATTTAGTTTAGTTCGTTTCGTTACAGTATCCGGTGAATAAAAATTAAATGAAAATATTTGATAGCTGTTTGCGTTTAATCGGACAATACTGTTCCATTCTTCTACGAGGATTGTAGACTTTGAAGGAATATTTTTCGTTATCCACTCTGCCGCTTTAAGACTTGTGTGTGGTGTCGTGTAGATTGAGAAAAACATAGAGCCGTAGAGCACTTGAACGATAAGCAGGGTTTGTATAAGAAATATTGTTATTGGTTGTTTGGTAAACTTTTGGAGAAGATAGCCAAATCCTAACGCGTAGAGAGGTGCCAAGAGTGCGTTGTAGCGAATGAATTTAAGATAGGTTAGTGAGAGAAATATCATAAATCCAAAGGTCCAAATGGCAATGGGTAGTAGGAAAGATTTTCTTTTTTCTTGCTTTTGATTTTTCATCAGTAATCCCATGCCGATGGGCCCTACTATTGCCAATGGGCCAAATGCCCACAGTGTTTGGACAAACCAATACAGGGGAGTTGTTTCTTGAAACTGCACAGTCCAGTCAAAGTTAAGTTTGCCGGATACAACGTCGGATAAATATCTACTGCGGCTTACGTATCCAGAGAGATCAAGAAATGAATAGGGAGAGGTAAGGAAAAAGAGAGTGATTGTAGAGGCTGTCAAGAGTGTCGCGTGCGCAAGTTTTTGATTGATTGTTTGCTTGGAAAACAGTATCGCAAACAGTGGAAGAGGGAGAAATAAATAGCCTGTGTTTTTTGTGGCGATTGAAAGCCCTAAGGGAATGGAGAGAAAGATAAGATTTTTTATCGAAGGCTTTCCAATGTATGCGTTCATATAGAAAAGAAGCAGGATAAGAAGAAAAACGAGGATACTGTCGGTCGTATAAAAGTGTGCAAGCTGGATAAGAAGCGGAGAAAAACTAAACGCTGTCGTTGCGGCAAGGGCGATAGTTGGTGGAAAAAGCTTGATAAGGAGAAGATAAAAGAGTAAGACAGAAAGGCTTGAGATGGATGCGGAAAGATATCTGCCGACAATCGTCATATCCTCAATAGATACGTACTTTCTGATGTGAGAAACGCCAGAGAGAAGATACACAAGAAAGCCGTTATAGTCGTGGAAATTGGGGTTTAGGTTTGAAAACCATCGGATACTGTTGGCTCCATTTACAATAAGCGCTTCATCAGGATGAATTCTGTTGCCAGCATCCCAGTCAAGATTTGTAAAACGGAAGATTGCACTTGTTAAAAAGAGAGCAACGAAAATAACTACAAACAGAAAACGAATACGCATAGATATTTTACAGTATACTGCATTTATGAACAATCGATTTAAAATGATTGCGTTTAAAATGATTGCAAGCTCGTATTTATTTCTTCTAAAGGATGGGAGAATATTACTCTCCCTAAGGAGTCAAACAGGATATGAAGACGGAAATTATAGTTTGCCGGCAGGGCATGTAGAAGATGGGGAAACGCTCATTGGTTGTTTGATTCGAGAAGCCAAAGAAGAAATCGGCATTGATATTGATAAAAATGATATATCTTTGGTATATGTCATGCATCGAAAGGAAACTGACATTCGTATGGATTTTTTCTTTACGACCACGAAATGGGCAGGAACACCCACAAATTGCGAGCCGCAAAAATGTGATGATCTTTCCTGGTTTGCATTAAATGCGTTGCCTGAAAATACGGTAGGCTACATTCGGGCAGCAATTGAGGGTTGGAGGAAGGGAGAAATATATCAAGAACGTGGGTGGGATTAGATTTTAATTCTATAAATCTTCGTATGTGTTTTTCCATTTTTAAGGTTTGATTGTATAGTAAGTGTTGCGCCCGAGATGTTTCTGTGTGGTGTGCAGACGCCATGACTGCAGGTGCCAAAGTAAAGATCACGTGTTTCTGTAGCAGTGCCTGACGGTGAGATCGAGCCCATAGCTCCTTGTTCCGTCCCACCGGATTTATAGGCGAGAGTATAAGAAATACTTTTGACGTTTGATAAATTTTGAAAGGTAACCACGACACTATTGGTATTTCGGGAAAGTCGTGCTTTCGAATATCCGACCGCTGCAGCGACACCTTTGGCCACAGGTGTGCGAACGCGAATTTTTGCTGCTGAAACTGATGGAACTGTTATAAGAGAGAGTGAGACGATAAGAAGGATAAGGAAGCGATTCATAAAAGTATCATAGCAAAAATAGGTACACAAGTGATACACTTCTTTTAGTAATGAAAAAAGTTGTTATCATAGTTATTTCCGGCGTACTTCTTGGACTTTTAGGAGCGAGTGGGTATCTTTGGTACATGATAAGGCAAGAGAAGTCTGCAGATTTAAAAAACATTGAGAAACCAGCTGAAAAAATTCTTATTGAATACGCCACATGGAAAGATCCACTTGGCATCACGTTTTCATATCCTGTGGACGCAATTATCGACAAACATGATGAAGATAAAGAAAATTATATGCATGTCGAAATTACGTCAGCGACACATTCAGGCGGCTTGGTTTTGTGGGCTAAAGATTTACCCAAAGGTGTCACTGATCTTTTATCGTGGGCCAAAAAAGAAATAGCGACAGGATCAGGTGTCATTATCGATACGACGCTTGGCAGGCAAGATGCTAAAAAAATTCTTTTTGGTACGGATAAGATTAAAATTGGCGTCGTTTATGATGGATTGGCGTTTGAGATAGAGGGAAATTTGGACACAGGAGGGTATTGGAAAGACGTACTGGAAACGATACTTTCTTCCTATATATTTTATCCGATAGAAAGCTCAGGCCCTGCGTCAGTAGGATCCACAGCAGTTATCGATTCCTCTGCAGGGGTAGATGAAGAAGAAGTGTTGGAGTAATTGTTGGATGAGAGTGGTCTTTTATGCTATACTCCATCTTGTCCTAGGAACAAAGGGTGACCGGTTGGTAGCTTCTTGACGGCCTCAGGGGGAAAGGAAAATCCATATGGCTATAAATTTATTTGTTGGGAATTTACCCTACAACATGACCAGTGATGATATGGCACAAGTGTTTGCGGGTGCAGGCACCGTTGTATCAGCAAAGGTTATCAGCGACAAATATTCAGGCCGCTCACGCGGTTTTGGATTCGTCGAAATGTCTACCGATGATGAAGCAAAGAAAGCTATCGAAATGTTTAACGGTAAAGACGTCGATGGTCGCGCACTAGTCGTCAATGAGGCAAAGCCTCGAGAAGACAGACCACGCATGTAAACTTGTGTGTACTAAAAGCCCTCCTTCGCTAAAGCCATGGGGGGCTTTTTTGTGGCAAAACGATAAGAGAAGGTATATACTACCAGCGAAAGGCGGAGAATATATGAATAAAACAATGCTATGGGGTCTTATTATTGTCGCGGGTGTATTGTTTGGATGGTTTTATCTTAACGGGGATTTGAATTTATCTCGTTCGTCCACAAAAACATTGGTAACACCTGTTGACAGAGAAGTGTCAGAAACAGACAGCACTTTTCCCGCTATAACCGATGAGTCAACTCTTAGTGGTGACATGAAGGGCGGAGTGGGAGAACAATTGACGGTACGTTTAACAGATAACGGGTTTGAGCCAAAAGAGATTACCGTAAAAAGTGGAGAGAGTGTCACATTTGTCAATGTTAGTGTAAAAGGGATGTGGGTTGCATCTGCCGTACATCCTACGCATCAAGTATTAGCAGGGTTTGATCAAAAAACTTCAGTGGCGAAAGGGGGCACGTATGTGTATACCTTCGCAAAAGTAGGTACATGGAAGTTTCATAACCACGTTTCTCCAGAGATGGTAGGAATAGCGATTGTTAAATAACGTTTATTATGGCGTGGGAGTAGGTGATCCGCCAGCTGGCGGAGAAGGCGTTGGAATGGGGGCACATCTGCCGCTTGCGGGCTCTGTACCACGAACAAAGTATTCAATTTTTCCAAAATAACAGGGTATTGAGAGGACGTTTTCAGGCTTCTCTGGTGCTTCATTCGGCATGTTTTTTAATAGTTCTACCATAATGTCGTGCCAAATGGGAGCGGCTCCTGTGATACCTGAGGTTAGATATGGATTCATGGGCGAGTTATCATTATTTCCTACCCATACGACACTTGCGTACGATGGTGTGTATCCGGCCGTCCAATTGTCCCGTTTTTCATTCGTTGTACCCGTTTTTACTGCGACTGTTTTGTCTGGTATAACAAGGGAAGAATTAAATCCAAACGCTTGGGATCTTGCGGCGTTATCTGAGAGAATGTTGGTCATAATCCACGAAATTTCAGGTGTAACTGCTTGCGATCCTTTATCTATTTTAAATTCGTCAATAACTTTTCCCGTGTAGTCAGCGACAGAAAGAATTGGCATTAGGGATACATGTTTGCCGTTATTGCCCAGTGTCGCATACACGCTTGCCATCTCTAGCATGGTCACCTCACCACCACCGAGGGTTAATGAAAGACCGTATCGTGACGGGTCTTTCCATGATTGAATGCCCATTTTTTGGGCCATCTGCATTATCGCGGGAATTCCAATCTTGGCAAGCGTTTTTACGGCCGGTATATTGTAGGAATTGCCAAGTGCTACTCGCAATGGGACAAGTCCATGAAATTTACCGTCATAATTGACCGGTGTATATAAAGGGGCGCCGATTTGAGGAAACGCAATCGGGCTGTCATCGATAAGGCTTGCGGCTGTCATACCATTTTCAAGAGCTGCTGCATACGTAACTACTTTGATAGCGGATCCTGGTTGTTGCATGGAGGTTGTGACATTGACATTGCCATCACGCGCTGTATCAAAATAATCGCGACTGCCGACCATCGCTATGATTTCGCCGGTTTTTGGGTTTACGACGAGGGCGGCTCCGTTTCCAACTTGTAGGTTTGTGAGCGAATTGATGTGCGTGCTTACTATCGTTTCTATTTTTTCTTGGATAGACAAATCGAGAGACGTCGTGACCCGCAATCCTCCCCGCTCGACCATGCGGGTTCCGTAAAGTTTTTCTAATAATTCTTTAATATACATGACAAAGTGAGGAGCACGTATCGTAATCCGGGGAGTAGCAAAGTTGAGTTGTTCGTTGAGCGCTTCTCTGTGTTCATCTTTTGTTATCATGCCGTCTTCTTCCATGCGGCGTAAGACTTCGCGTTGGCGGATATATGCTTTTTCCGGATGATTGCCAAATGGTGAGTAAACGCTTGGTGCTGCGGGAAGTCCCGCAAGAATTGCTGATTGCGCAAGGGTTAATTTCGTGACTGACTTTTTGAAATACATTTGGCTAGCGGCTTCAATTCCCCATGCAGTACCACCGTATGGCACCTGATTGAAATACATTTCAAGTATTTGGTCTTTAGAATAGAGTCGTTCTGCCCAAAAAGCCAAGATAAGTTCTTTGGCTTTCCGTACGAGATTGACATCCGGGGTAAGAAGCGCTGATTTTATCAATTGCTGGGTGATGGTAGACCCGCCTTGAATGCGTTTATATATAACTATTTCTCTCATGGATCGAAGCATTCCTCTTGGTGAAAATCCAAGGTGTTTATAGAAATCACGATCTTCTATGGCAATGGTTGCGTTGACGACATGCTGCGGGATGCTGGTAAGAGCGACTGGTGTGCGATTTTGATCGCCATATATCTCATAGAGAATGCGGCCGTTTTTATCAAATATTTTTGTGGACACTTCAAGATCCCGCTGGGTTAAGATTTGAGGGTTAGGAAGCGAAGTAAGAAAGAGCCACATGTTATAGGGAAGGAGTATAAATAATATCGTAAGTGCTATTCCTATAACCAAAGACTGCATGTGAAGGCCAGTTTTTATCATCAATGGCGGTATGGGAAGTATAGGATTGGGCGTTATTTTGGGGATTTTTATGCGGGGAAAAATTATTTTAGGAAGCTTGAGCGTAAGTTTAGGAAGCTTTATGTGAGGAAAATATATTTTGGGCCACGTAAACGAAGGCTTCTGACACGGGATTTTTTGTTTCCGCTTTTCTGCCCGGATTTTTTCTTTCATCCAGCTTTTTGATGCAGAAGATGTTTCTTGGTAGAGAGTCGTGATAATTGTGGTGATTGTTCGTGGGATTTCTACGGCAAATTGTCCGATACTTTTAACCCCATCACCGATAGAGACAAGAGAAGTAAGAATGGCAACAGTAAAGGAAATGCTTTTTGAAGTAACCCATGTAAAAAATGAAAATCGTTTTCGGGGCGTCATATCGGGATTTTATAGCATTTCGATGGGAAAATACAAGAAGGAGGATCTATTATCGTTGGTTATTTTACGAAAATCGGTTTGTTTTCTGTATGGGTGCAATCGAGACACCATTGGGAAACACCATCTGAGAAAACCTGATGTTCCTGCATTTCGGTGTTTTCTGTTTGATCGGGGAGTGCAAGATCTCCTGTCGCTTTGTCTATGCGTACGGATTGTCTCGCTGGCTCTTTTTGTGTCGGCACCGTACCCTTGATGAAATATTCAAATCGTATCGGGCATCCCTTGTCATCACCCTCCATGTTTGGCGGGAGCAGTCCGCTCGTTGCACAAATTTGTGCCCCAACGACATCTTCAGGTTGTTTGGGCCAGATGTCAGGCTTATCTTCTAAAGTTTTTCGAATAATCTTATTCCAAATGGGAGCGGCTCCCGTGACACCAGAGACAAGTGACGGGTTCATGGCTGAATTGTCGTTGTTTCCTACCCATGTCGCGACTAACACTTGTGGGGTATATCCGATGGTCCAGTTATCCCGAAGATCATCAGTCGTTCCGGTTTTTACTGAGACTGCATGACCCTTTATCGCTAAAAGCGAATTGGATCCGAATGCATCTTGGCGTGCATTATTATCAAGGAGTATATGCGAGATGATAAATGCAGTTTCAGGGCTTACGACGCGTGGCCCTTGTATAAGAAGCTGGGACGGGATATCCCGATTTAAGTTGGGATCTTTAAATTCTTCAAGAATCTTACCATTTTTGTCTGTTACTTTTAAAATTGAGACAAGATCGCGTCTTATTCCACTGTTTGCAAATACTGAAAACGCTTGTGCCATGTCTGTCATGTGAACCTCGCCGCCGCCAAGGGTTAACGAGAGGCCATATTTGGATGAATCAGTTATGGTATTGAGACCAAAAGATGAGGCAGAAGCCACCATATCTTGGACGGTATTAAGATAAAGCATTTTGACAGCCGGAATATTTAAGGAATTCCCAAGCGCCATACGAAGCTGGACCGGACCTCTAAATTTGCCATCGTAGTTTTTGGGGCAATACGTTTTAGGCCCTCCAACATTGGCAAAACAGGTCGGGACATCAAGAAACATATGAGCCGCAGTTACGATACGCTTCTCTATTCCTATCGCATAATTTATAGGTTTTATCGAAGAGCCGGGCTGCCGAAGTGCGGTGACCACATTAAATGATCCTGACGGGGTAGCGAAATAATCAACTGATCCAACCATGGAGAGGATCTCACCTGTTGAGGGTTTGGTAATAAGTGCGGCACCATTTGATACGCGGTAAGATTTTAACTTACCGACTTCCGCCGCAACAGTCGCTTGGACGTATGTTTGAAGATCCAAATCAAGGGTTGTGGTAACTTTTAATCCACCGCGTTCAACGATATTTTCACCAAATTTTTTGACCAATTCTTCTTTCACATACATTACAAAGTGAGGAGCCAAAATTCCCTTATCTTGTTTGAAGACGAGTTCCTCGTTTGCTGCCGCATCTGATTCTTGATTAGTGATATAGCCATCTTCGACCATACGTTTTAATACTGCTCGTTGTCTGTCTTTGGCATATTCCGGGTGCGCGCCGAAGGGCGAATATAGTGTAGGCGCTTGAGGAAGTCCCGCAAGCAGTGCCGCTTCAGAGAGTTTTAAGTCCTGCACTGATTTTCCAAAGTATCGCTCTGATGCTGTTTCAATACCCCATGCAGTCCCACCATAGGGCACTTGATTTAAATACATCTCTAAGATTTTATCTTTGGAATATAACAGTTCTACAATTGGTGAGAGAAATATTTCTTTGGCTTTTCTTGTCAGTGTTCGTTCAGGAGAGAGGAGAGCGGATTTTATGAGCTGTTGGGTGATGGTAGATCCTCCCTGAAGTTTTTGGCGTCCAATACTTGCGAGTATTGCACGAAGCATGCCGCCGATTGGATTTATGCCGGAGTGGGAGTAAAAATTTTTGTCTTCTATGGCAATCGTTGCCTGTTGGACGGTTTTGGGTATTTTATCAAGGGTGACTGCTGTGCGATTTTCACCGACGAAAATGTCAAATAAAAGCTTGTTGTTTCTATCATAAATTTTGGTCGCAAGCGGTACGTCATAGGTTGATAGTTTTGTAGGCGACGGCAAGTCCCGAAGTATTACCCAGTAAAACATAAAAAGAAATCCTACGGGAATCAGAAAGAATGCATACCGTACAATGGATTTTTTAGGCATGGAGATATTATATACTATTGTTTGAATTTGCCGTATGATAGGGATATGTTTACTCTCCCAGAATTGCCATATGCTTTTGACGCACTTCAGCCGTTTATTGATAAAGAGACGATGGAGATCCATCATGATCGCCATCACGCTACGTATATAAAGAATTTAAACGATGCTCTTTCAACCATAGAGGGATATACTGTGCCCCCGCTTGAAACTTTGCTTCAATCATTAAATACTGTGCCAGAAATGATACGAACAAAGGTGAGAAATAATGCAGGCGGGCATTATAATCATAGTTTGTTTTGGACGATTATGAGTAAAGCGACGGGTCAAGAAGTAGAAGGCGTACTGAAGGATGCAATATTTAAAACTTTTGGTGATATAAAAACACTGCAGCAAAAAATTATTGACGCAGGACTATCTCGTTTTGGCAGTGGATGGGTGTGGCTAGTTGTTGAGAACAACGAATTAAAAGTTATGGATACTCCAAATCAGGATAGTCCAATTATGGACGGTAAGAAACCAATTTTTTGTATTGATGTATGGGAGCATGCATACTACTTGAAGTACCAAAATAAACGGGCTGATTATCTTACCGCATTTTGGAATGTCGTGAATTGGCGTGAAGTCGAAAAGCTGTATGAAAATGCGATGACTTAACGTACATCTCCCATGCGCCTTGCTAACCCTTATATTGTTCGTCTTCAGGAACCCAAAGAGACAATATGTTTTGCGGCAGCTCAAGATATAGGCGATGAGACTCTGCAGCAAGATTATTTTCTTAATTTTAATGATGAATGCTTTGTGTTAGCTGATGGTGTGTCTTCTTTGAGTGGAAGCGAGGCTGCGTCAAAACTTGCGTGCGAAACAGCTATTTGGGGATATAAACACATACGACAGCACAGATTTTATTTCCATGATAAAAAAAGATTCATGAAGCGCGTTTTTCGTTCTACGAATTTGGCTGTTTGGCAAAAGCAAAAAGAGATAGGATTCAAACACGGTATAGCGACGACACTTCTTGTCGTTATGATCGGTCCAAAACACTATTGGGTGGGACATGCAGGAGACACGAGTGCGTGGTATGTGCATGAGGGGAAAGCTTTAAAATTGACGACTGATCACGTAGACCCAAAAGGGATACTACAAAAGGCAGTAGGATTTAAACGTTTAGGACTCTTTCCTGATTTTACGTCTGGCGAATTTCCTGTTTCTGACATGATGCTTCTTATGACTGATGGAGTCGAAAAATATCTTATTCCTTCTGATTTGTCGCGTATTGTAAATACCCCTGTTGTCGATATTAAAGATGCGAAGCAAAGAACGATTGCACTTATAGAGTCAGCAAAGAAAAATGGTTCTAGAGCGAATATGACCGTCGTACTTATCGCACGCGTTTGAGTCCAGTTCGTGTATGATAGAAGAAGAGAGTTGCTGCCCGTTATGCCAGACGAATTTTTTTCACCAGTATTTGATAATAAAACGCCGTCTACGTATCGCTATTTTGATGGTGAACAGTGGCGCGAGAGTGAGGGCCGTAAAACAACCCCGATTATTTCTCCTGTTGATGGTACTGTAGTAGCGTATACCCAAGTTGTGACAGAAAAAGAGATAGACTCAGTTTTAGAACATGCAGTGGTTTCACAATCCGGATGGGAAAATACTGCCTTGAATAAAAGAGTTTCAATCATGCACTTAGCTGCTGATTGGATTAGACATTTTCAAGAGTATTTGACTGTGTTGATGACTCGGGAAATTGGGAAAACGCACGATGAAGCAAAGGGTGAAATTGTCAGAACCGCTGATCTTATAGATTATTACGCACAAGAAGTACAATCCATACGAGGTGAGACGTTGGATAGTGATAACTTCCCCGGATTTGAAAAAGGGAAAATTGCCATGGTTGAGCATGTCGCACACGGCGTGGTTTTGGCTATCGCACCATTTAATTATCCCGTGAATTTATCGGCAAGTAAAATAGCACCCGCACTTCTTATGGGAAATAGTGTTGTGTTAAAGCCGCCCACACAGGGAGCACTGAGCGCTCTCCACTTAGTACGCATTTTTGAAAAAGCGGGAGTGCCCAAAGGGGTGCTGACTGCTGTCACAGGAGTAGGGAATGATATTGGAAATTACATTGTTTCACATCCTAACGTATCAATGGTTGCATTTACAGGAAGTAGTGACACAGGTATTGCAATTGCCGGCAAGGCTGCCATGAAGCCACTATTGTTTGAGTGCGGGGGCAATAATCCAGCAATAGTATTGCCTGACGCTGATATGCATACTACCGCAAGAGAAATAGTGAAAGGAGCGTTTCAATATAGCGGTCAGCGATGCACAGGGATTAAATATGTGCTTACGATGCCAAATATTCGGGATCAATTATTGCCACTTATTAAAGAAGCGATGACCGAAATGGTAAAAGCTGGTGACCCACGAAGTCTTGAGACAAAATTAGTCGGTCCCGTAATATCTGAAGATGCCGCCATTCACATCGAAGAGGTGATACAAGAAGCAGTGACACAGGGGGCTATACTTTTTGTCGGTGGTACGCGGACAAAAGCACTGGTCGAACCTACCATCCTAACGAGTGTCAAACCAGCGATGCGGGTGATAGCGAAAGAAACATTTGGTCCGGTGATGTCGTTTGTCGATGTCGCATCTGTTGATGAAGCGATACAGATTATCAACGCGTCAGACTATGGGTTGCAAGCGTCCGTATTTACCAAAGATGAAGGGTCTGGGATTGTTGTTGCCCAACAGATAAACGTCGGCACAGTACAGATAAATGGATCACCGCAAAGAGGCCCTGATCATTTTCCATTTTTAGGTGTCAAACATTCAGGCGTTGGTGTACAAGGCGTGCGGTATAGTTTAGAGGCGATGAGCAGGGTAAAGTCCATGGTCCTTAATAAGCCTCAGTAAATATGGAAACCACAAAAATTGCTATATTTAAGGGGAAACAAATCAGAAAAGTATTGCACAATAATGAATGGTGGTTTGTAGTAAATGATGTTGTGGAATCTTTAACGGACTCTCATGACCCAGCGCAGTATTTTAAGCGATTAAAAATAAGAGATCCAGAATTAGCAAAGTTGACGATTAAAGGAGTGGTACAATTTGTACCTCCCCTTATGCTAACAATAAAAACTTCAGGTGGAAATCAAAAGGCATATTGTTGGCATACTGAAGGGATATTTCGTCTTATTCAATCTATTCCATCTTCTAAAGCTGAACCGTTTAAACGTTGGTTGGCGAAAGTCGGTTACGAACGAATTCAAGAAATCGAAAATCCGGAATTGGCAACCAAACGTACCCGCATGCTTTACAAGCTTAAGGGGTATTCGGGTGATTGGATCGAAAAACGGATGCGTGGAATTGTAATTCGCGAAGAATTAACTGATGAGTGGCAAAAACGTGGAGCAGAGGAAAAACGAGATTATGAGATTCTAACAGCGGAAATATCTAAAGCAATATTTGGGGTTACTCCGAGTGAATACAAAAAATTAAAAGGGTTACAGCGCGAAAATCTTCGTGACCATATGGATGATTTTGAACTCATCTTTACCATGCTTGGAGAAAAATCGACGTCGGAGATTCATCGTCAAGAAGAATCTAAAGGTGTACCAAAGTTAAGAAAAGATGCACAAAGAGGTGGGAAAGTCGCCGGAGTCGCAAGAAAAGAATTGGAAAAAGAACTTGGCAGATCCGTCGTTTCAAACAAAAACTATTTGAGTAAGACAAAACAAACAAAATCGTTATATTAGTTTTTTAGATGATGTTTTCGGACAAATTTAATTTGATCTTCGGTGTAACCCAATCCGTTTAAAAATTGTTGGATTTCTCGTTTGGATTTGCCCTCGGCAGTCATTTTTTTGGTAAACGTATAGATCCATTCGGTGACTTCAAATGGAAGGAGTATCCATTTGTCAGTTTTTTGCGCAAAATAATCTGGCATGATGCTGCAGTGCGGTTTATAAAACATGGTTGCAGTCGTGATAGATGATGGGTCAAACTTTTTAAGATATGATATAGCGCGGATAAGCGTTTTTCCCGTGTCAGCGATGTCATCCACTAACAATATTTTTTTGTCTTTGATTATTTTGGAAAGTCCTGCTGTAATTTTGACCAAACCTTGTTCTTGTATATCAGTATAGCTTTGTATGGTGATTGAGGAAATTGGGATTCGAAGATAATCTGAAAATAGGTGACCGAGTGTCAATCCTCCGCGTGCGATTGCAACGATTTCATCAAACTTATGTTTTTCGTGTCCAAGCATGGTGGCCGCCATCTTTAGCGCCAATGAGTGATATTGTTCCCATGAAACAGAAAGATATTGTATTTCCATGAAGTTATTGTATCATGGGAACATGAGTAACCTTACGTATTCAAGTGTCGCAATCTCAGGAGCACCTGGCGCTGGCCGATCTACCCTTCTTAAGAATTTGCGTCCCATTCTAGAACCAATGGGATTTGAATTTTTTTCAGGAGGCGATTGGGCGAGACAGTTTTCTATACAAGCCGGCAAGCATAGTATAGATGATCCGACTCACCATTTAGCAACTGATTATGGAGAAGACATAGATCACAAAATAGATTTAGCACTGCGGGAAAAATTATCAGATACGTCTGTGCATGTTGCGGTTGAGTCATGGATTGCCGGATGGAACATGAGGGGATTGCCGCATGTATTAAAGGTGCTGCTTATGTGTGACGACTCTTTACGGATTGATCGGATCGTCAATCGTGACGGAGTTTCTGTAGAGGAGGCGAAAAAACATTTGCGTATGAGAGAAGAGAGTAACCTAGGGAAGTGGAGTGCTATGTATAATGTAGGTGAGAAAGATTTTTGGGATCCTAAGTATTATGACCTCATCATAAATACCTATGCGCATGGACCGAAGCAAACGTTAGACATCGTATTACAAGCAATGGGGTATTTTAAGAGTCATACAGTATGATCCCCGACGAACACACAATCGTTGATTTATGGAATGCGTACGACTTACCCCTCTCGAAAAGAAATCATAGCAAACTCGTTGCTCGGGTCGCCCTATTTTTCGCTACACGCGTATCAGACGCGATTTCAGTATCGATTGATACCGCGCTTTTATATGCAGGTGCGATGCTTCATGACATTGATAAGAATATAAAAAAGGCGAAAGATGAACACCATCCCGATACAGGGGTGAGAGTGCTTTGTGAGAAAGGGTTTGGAGAGGTAGCAGACCTGATCAAAATGCATTCATTACCAAGCATTCTCAATCAAACTATGGCGTTAAAAACATGGGAAGAGAAGATTTTGTTTCTATCAGACAAAATGGTGAAGCATGAGATAATTACCGTTGATGAGCGTTTTAGGCTTTGGCGAAAAGAAGATCTGCCGCAAGATACAGTTATCATGCTTGACGCCGCATTCCCTCTCGTAAAAAAACTTGAAAAAGAAGTTGTTGACATCATTGGAATTACAGCTAAAGATGTCGCCAACCTTGCATAAACGCGCACATACCGTACAATAGTGATATGAAAGCAATACGTATATTTGTTTTTCTTATTTTTCTCTTTGCCCTGACAGGATCGATGAGACTGGCAAATGCTATAAATAGCGTTGACCCAAAGCAAGCCGAAATACCAATATTAGTACAGCTAAATTCGATACTGTACCCGCTTCCATTTCCAGGAATTTTGCCGAATCACCCATTGTATTTTTTAAAGGTGGTACGAGATACTCTTATCGAAAAAATGATAACCAACGAGATCAAAAAGGCTGAGTTTTATATTTTGCAGGCTGATAAACGATTGCAAATGAGCCTCGAACTT
>CAYHQC010000008.1:0-16999 GCA_964358845.1 uncultured Gammaproteobacteria bacterium
AGGTAAAATCATCACCGACGAAATAATTCCGCGTCATTTGCGAAAACAACAACACGACGATAATCAAAAGATACATACCAACTGCCCAGGAAGACATCGCCATACGCTTGATCTCCTGGAAAAACCGGAGCGGCACCCTGTGGTATGACGTGAGCAACCCGACAACAATTCCGGTTAACAGCCAAAGCACAAACGCTACCTTTGACGCTTCAAACACATCGATAAATACCGCGTTGATGGAAAGCCCCAGTACTCCTGCCGCAAATCCCAGAACAAAACTTTTGACGACCGGCGAATAAATTTTGTTCCATGCATACGTGATATACACACCAACAATCAAAAATATCGCGATAAATGAGGCAAATCCCAATACACCGACTTCTGCAAGCATCCGAAGATAGCTGTTGTCCACAGCCAAACTAACGGATCCGTAGCCACTGCCTAATAGCACGTTCCGTTTAAATGCAATAATCGCATTTGGCCACTCTCCCTGAAACCGTGTCGTAAACGACAAGTCATAGGCAAACGCCTTTTTCATGAGATATTGACCGTTTATGACATGCACAAATGCTGTCGCGGTTGCTTCTTTGGGAGCCGGCTCATAATAAAAATTCCCCAGTCGTTTTACGACGGGAGAAAGCGTCAAGTTGATATATCCGGTTCCCGACGGAAGATTTTCTCCTGTCGAAGCCGACGGCTCCACCAAAAGCACAACGGACTGCGGCAGCATAGCGTTGGGAATTACAAACGACGCGGACGGGCTCGATTTGGTAGCGATGTCCCCGATCGAGAGATAAAACCTCTGCCATACCTGTTTGTCGACAAAATAACTCTTCGGCACTTCTTTGACGTGCCCTACCGGATTACCGGTTTTTGCATCAACGATGACATCGATTGACTTGACCGTACTTCCGAAACGGTCGATAAGCTGCGGCGACTTAGCCAAAAATAATAATCCAGCGATAACAACAACAGGAAGGAGCACGAGGATCACTTTCCTGCTTTGGAAAAACAACACGATGGTCAGAGAAAAAACCAACGCAAACAACGAAATTCTCGACACCGTCATAAACAACACGACGATGCCCAGAAGTACAATGCCCGCGAGTATCGCACGAACCAGCCAGTTCTTGTATCCGAAGATAAGGCTCGCGATAATGGGTAATACTAGGACATAATATGCCGCCAGATCATAATGTCCGGCAAATGTTGAGGATATACGGGATAACGACGAGAGGGTAAGCGGCATCCCTTTGGCAAACTCTTCATTCATCGTTAAGTAGGCCGGCAACCCCATATACTTTTGACCGAGCCCATAAAGACTCACAAGAAGGATCGTTGTGACGACGGTCACAATGACCGGAGTGATTGGGCTTCTTTCTTTCATGGCACAATACGCGACAAAAAACACGCTCATATACTCGATTCTGCGGATAAAACTTAAGAATGATACATTTGCGTACACACCCGAAAGCGTCGGAAAAATAATCAGTATGGCGTGTATGGTTGCAATAGCTCCGATAATCCAAAAAAGAAATATCGGTACGGTCAGCGGATTTTTGAGCGTAACTTTTTGTCTCACAAATAACGCGCTCCACCACAAAAGGACAAATAACACGAGAAAATCCTCCACCCGGATATATACCCACGTATGTTTAATATCCAAAAGCGGAAGTTTGGGATATAAAGGGATAAACGCAAGAAGAAGAAGCGTTGCAAGTTTCAAACTATGTCCCTTACACCAGTTTATAAGCTTCTGCATAGGTTTCTTTTAACTGTGCTCTCCCCATCATAGCACCTATAGAATACGCGATAATGGCCTTTGTTTTCAACAAAAACTTTACCGTGGATAACTGCCACTCTGGCTTATACTTGCCATAAAAATATAATAATCCGCGATAAATGTTTAAAACCGGTCCTTTACGTTTGTTTTGTGAACTCCCGCCTCCTAAGTGCACGATGAGTGCACGATGATAAAAATAGGTTGGATTTCCTTTGAGGCTTGCTCGGTACAATAGATCTATTTCCTCCATATACATAAAAATATGTTCATCAAAGAGAAGATCGTTCATAAATAGTTTTTTGGGCGCCATAATGCACGCCCCTGATACCCAATCAACCTTTCGCGTTCGATCCGGCGACCAACGGGTAAGGCCGAGCATGTCACCCTTCAAAAAAAGTGATGCGAACACGATTGGGAGACTAAAAAATGGGCCACACGAAGTCTGCGGACTTCTGTCGGCATTCAAAAGTTTCCCACCCACAAATGCGTTCGGATGCTGTTTGGCAAATGAGAAGAGTTTAGTTATAGACGAATTGAGTACGACGGTATCAGAATTTAAAAGAAGAATAAACTCACCCTTTGCCGCACGTATGCCTTGGTTATTCGCTTTCCCAAAGCCAGCGTTCTCACGGTTAGAAATCACTCTCACTTTTGGAAACTTATTTTTGAGCATCTGGCGTGTGCCGTCAGTCGAAACGTTATCAACGACGATAATTTCAAATTTTAACGAAACTTGAGAAAGACTCCGATACAGAGACGCGATACAATCGTGGGTCAATTTCAAAGTATTAAAACTAACGATAATAATTGATAGTTCCATATAAAAAAGAGGTTACTGAAATAGTCGGGAAAATTTTAACGTGTAGTGTAGATCTTTATTTCTTTCTTTAATAAATTTGGCAGGTACACCCCCAACCACAGTATGTGAAGGGACATCTTTGGTCACCACAGCGCCGCTTGCCACCACTGCACCTTTCCCGATAGTCACACCGGGAAGTATCGTCACTCGGGTACCAATTACCACATAATCTTCTATGATAACCGGCGCACCAATTT
This sequence comes from uncultured Gammaproteobacteria bacterium, assembly GCA_964358845.1. Lineage (GTDB taxonomy): Bacteria > Patescibacteriota > Microgenomatia > UBA10105 > UBA927 > UBA927. The sequence continues at coordinate 2,840 of CAYHQC010000008.1, forward strand.
CAGAAAAATCTGGAGAATCGATATCATGTTGCATCGTGTATATGCGTACCTCCCCTGCTATAGATACATTATCACCTATTGAAAGCGGCGATCCGTGCGTTTTGAGATAAGAAATGAAATGTTTCATTCGCCCATCCAAAAATGCATCATTTCCAATGATTGTGTTATGTCCGATACTGACCCCTGCCGGTTGATTAAATTCAGCTCGCCAATGAATTGATGAATTCTTTCCAATCTTTACTCTAAACAACGTGCGATAAAGAAAAAGCCGGATCGTATGACTTGGGATAAACCCAGTAAGTGTAGCTAAATATACCCAAAAATCAATAATTGCTCTCATAGTATGTTATTTCGACTTTTTTCCTATATCCTCGAGAACTGATAATACTTGTTTTGCAGCCGTATCCCAAGAAAAAAGCGACACTCGTTTCTTTCCAATTGCACGTCTTTCTTTCTCAAGACTGGTCCCATGTTCAAAAAGCGCTTTCGTGATACCCTCACAAATATTTGAAACACTCAAAGGATCCACATAGATAGCCGCATCCCCCGAAATCTCAGGCACACTTGACACATTACTGACCACAATCGGACATTCATGCGCCATAGCCTCAAGAACCGGCAGACCAAACCCTTCATACAAACTAGGAAGGACAAAACATTGCGCATGGGAATAGAGCGTCGAAAGATCGTCATCAGTCACGAAATCCAGTATTTTCACCCGATCTTTTACCCCATACGCATCGGGAGCTGCAAGAATTTCCTCATACATCCAACCCTTTTTACCTACGATAATAAGTGATATATTCTTGTCTTCCAAAAGAGAAAAAGCCTCAATAAGGCGCACGAAGTTTTTTCTAGGCTGCAAGGTGCCAACGGATAGAATATACGGCGCGCGTATACCAAAGCGCGTAAGAAGTGATGATTTCTGCGGCTTTTGTTTCACAAGGCTCATACTCATCCCCGGATACACGACTACAATGCGTTCCGAGGCTATGCTGTAGGCTTCCATTATAGCATGTTTGGAGTATTCACTGATCGTAATCACCTTTTGCGCATGCCGAACAGAATATTCTGTCCATTTGGTCAATTGATAAAGATCTTTCTTGTCAAACATCTCAGGATAATGAAGATACGACACGTCCATAATGGCACACACGCGGGAAATATTCGTAAACCGGGGGACATAATGCGTGGGAGAAAATACGACGTCTGCTTTAGTTTTTTCACGGTGCAATAGCCATGGAAGACCAATAAAAGTCCACAGCTTTTTAGGTCTGCCCACACGATATTCCCATACAGCGGAACCAGAAGGCAAATCAGGATTTGGAGTATCCGGCATATACACACGCGCTTTGGTAAACTGGCTTTCCCCATGCCGTATCTGGCGCTCTATTCCAGTAAGCATTTCATAGGCAAATCGCCCAACCCCTACTCTGTTCCCACTATTTGCTTCATAACCATCAATGGAAAGTATCATACGCGTTTATTATAAATACCCAGGATATACCACATGCAATTTCTGTTCTGAAATGGAAAGAAATTTCATGATATCTTTTTTTGTCGCAATACTATCGCAAAAAATCCGTGTACATTCTTGGTCGACCCAATGAAGCCGTCGCCTATGAACACCGACGATATTTGCCCGAAACTGGCCTTGTTTTATATCTATGTGAGGCTCAGGATTTGAATCTTTAGGATACGTAAATATGGAAAGATCGTGAATCGTCGTAACGCCTTTTGCATGAGTAAGCGGCGGTTGCGTCCAGTCACTACTCCAAAAAACATCAACTCGCCCTATAATCCACTCGATAGGCATGATATGCAGTCTATTCCACAAAGCATCAAGAAGTATTGGCGGAAGATGAATAATAACTGAACGAACGTTGGCATGGTTGTTCGCAAGAGTCGCTGCAAATTGCTTTAAGATGTGAGACTTACGAAGCGATGATCCGAAAAGAATAAATTCATGCGAAGGGCTTTTTTCTACAAGCTTAATCACCATACGCTCCATATATCGAGCGACCCCTGTGTGTTCAAACGCAATTTGACTTATATCAATGCCTATTTTCATACTGCGATATATCCCGTAGGATGACTCTCATGCCAATGCCATGCCGAAGAAATAATGTCAGAGAGTGTTGAATGTTTTGGCGCCCACCCAAATTCTTTCATAAGCTTTGTAGGATCTGCCACAAGTTCGGCTGGATCACCTGCTCGTTTTTGTGCATTGATTACCGTAAAATCTTTGCCTGATATTTTTTTCACCAAAGAAACAACGTGAGAAACCGTAGCACCTGTACCTGTGCCCACGTTATACACGTCGCTTGAGTGACCGTTTAAAAGCGCATCCATGACCAAAAGGTGTGCTTCACATAAATCTTCTATATGAATATAATCCCGCACCGCAGTGCCATCTTTCGTCGGATAATCCGTGCCAAATATATGAAACTCATTGCGAATTCCAAGCGCGGTCTGACACGCCAATGGAATTAAATGCGTCTCTGGTTCATGCGACTCGCCATTCGTTCCATCTAAAGCCGCGCCACAAGCATTAAAATACCGCAAAGACACCGACCGAATACCGGCTGATCGTTCGTAGACGGAAAGCAGCTGTTCAAAGTTCCATTTCGACAATCCGTAGGGCGACAGCGGTTGCTTTTCGTGTATTTCAGGAATTGGACTTATTTTAGGGACTCCATACACCGCAGCGGTAGAGGAAAAAATAATAGGCGGAGAACCTGCATCTTTCATACACTCCAAAAGGATAGTTGGAGCGATCAGATTATTTTGCATATAGCGAATTGGATTTTTCACAGATTCTTCTACCGATGTGTATCCTGCAAAGTGTAAGACTCCATCAATAGAATTCTTAGCAAATATCCCTGATACCACATCTTTGTCCCCGACGTTTCCCTTTATAAATCGTGCGGTACTCGGAATTGCCTGCTTATGCCCGTACTCAAGCGTATCAAGAATGACCACTTCATGACCCTTGGAAACGAGCATCCGAGACATCGCACTTCCGATATATCCGGTGCCGCCGGTTACTAAAAACTTCATACTGTTATTTTACCTTATGGGAGGGTATAAAGGAAAACAGAATAAAGATTAGAAAGAACCCTGCTGCATACCATGTAAGTCTTTCTGCCGTAAAAAATATGTGGAACGCAAACAAAGGTATGGATAGAAAAAGCAGAATAAGCCCGGTCCACACAAACAAAATCGGCTTTCGTAAGCCTAAAAGTATCAATAAAGTTATGAAAAAAATAACATCCTGAATTTTCATAACAAAAAATGTTTCTATTTACTACTTTCTATTCACTATTTACTGCCTCTGTAGTAGACAATAGTTTTCTTCAGTCCTTCCTCAACAGAAATGACAGGCTCCCACCCTAATAATTCTTTGGCTTTGGTAATATCAGGGCGTCTTTTCACCGGATCATCTGACGGAAGTTTCGAATAGATAATCTCTGAGGTACTATTTGTAAGAAGAATAATCTTTTTGGCTAACTCAATCACGGTATACTCCTCAGGATTTCCTATATTAACGACTTCACCATTGGCTTTCTCCGAATTCATTAATGCAATAAGTCCTTCCACCTGATCCGAGACATAGCAAAAAGATCTCGTCTGCGACCCGTCGCCATAGACCGTCAATGGTTTATGGACAAGCGCTTGATTGATAAAATTAGATACCACGCGTCCGTCGTCTGCCTTCATATTCACGCCATAGGTGTTAAATATTCGCGCAATTCTTGTGTCTACGCCATGTTTTGTATGATAAAGTAGGGTCATCATTTCGCCGTATCGCTTGCTCTCGTCATAACAACTTCGCACGCCATTAGGATTCACATTCCCCCAGTACATTTCTTTTTGCGGATGTTCTTTTGGATCTCCATACACCTCACTGGTTGAGGTAAAAAGAAATCGCGCATTGTGCTCTTTGGCAAAGATAAGCGCATTACGCGTCCCCACAGAATTGACCAACGCTGTTTCTTCCGGATTATGTTGATAGCCTTCAACCGATGCGGGGGAAGCCAAATGCCACACGTGCGAGACACCCTCAACCGTCGGCAATCCGTCTATAACATCTGCCTGAATAAAAGAAAATTGAGGGTTACGTTTTACCTCAGTGAGGTTTTCAACTCTACCAGTAATGAGATTATCGACAGCTATGACCGTATGCCCAAGGTCAAGAAGTTTATTGACCAAATTACTTCCTATAAACCCAGCGCCTCCCGTGACGACACTTACCATTTTTCCTGCCATACAGGCATTGTATCATAGGATTTTCAAATCTACTATTGCATAGATTTGCATAGATTTGATAGAATATGCATAGATTTAACACCATGCCTATGCAAGACACACTTATCTCAATCGGAAAAGCTGCACAATTACTTGGTGTTTCAATTGACACCCTAAGAAGGTGGGACATTTCAGGGCGTTTGCAGTCGGTTCGCAGTGGCCCACACGGTCATCGGTATTATCGTCAGTCAGATATAGAACAATATATAGAAGAAGTTCGCATCTTAGCTCGAAATTGGGCAGAAAATTCCCACGGTGTAGAACCAAAATCCGATATGTATTGCCAGACACGCGATATATTTCAGGCTCGACTTGAGATTTTTCAGTCAAAGTTAGGTCGTGTTGCACCGCTTCCAACAGTATCGCTCGTCATTGCGGTTGCCGGCGAAATTGGGAATAATTCATTTGACCATAACTTGGGCAATTGGCCGGATATTGCCGGTATTTTCTTCTCATACTCTCTTCGAAATAAATATGTAGTATTGGCTGATCGGGGTCAAGGCATTTTGACAACACTCAAACGCGTACGTCCTGAGCTAACTCAGGATGACGAAGCACTAAAGGTTTCATTTACCGAGACACTCTCCGGTCGATTTCCAGAAACACGCGGCAACGGATTAAAATTTGTTCGATCAGTAATTGCTGATAATCCATTGACACTCTCTTTTCAAACAGGTAATGCGTATTTATACTTACAAGAAAACGACAAAAATATTGTCGTAGAGAAAGCAGACACATTTTTACGAGGCTGCTTTGCTATAATAGGTTTTGAGGATTTACTATGATTATTCAAGTGAAAAAATTTGGCACAACACTCGTATCGCGTCCGACAGGAAAAGAAGCATGGTTGGCATTTCAACCGGTTCTCAATGAAACATCAAAAAACGAAGAAATAATCGTTGATTTTGAGGGCGTCATAGTACTCACTCCTTCATGGGCAGATGAATTTTTAACTCCTCTTCAAAAACGATTTGGTGACAGGGTGACATTACAGACTATCAATAACCCCTCTGTTGTGGCAACACTAGCCATACTTGCAAAATAGTAGATAATAGTTTTAGTAAATCTTTCCCTAACATAAGGAGAGTACGAACTAATAGTTTCGTTCTATCAAGGAAACTTGTTTAATTGGAGATTGACGTTATTGTGTGGGTGGTTTCACCCGCAAGAAAAGATCGCGGCTAAGATTCTGGTAATAGACCACGATTGATTTGATGTCAAGAGGTATCAAGATAGTCGGCCAAACGGATATGCGTTCGACTTCGGCAATGCTGTTAGCAAGATAAAATTCATTTAATCCGGTATCTTTCTGTTTTGCCAGAACGAAAAGATTATCAAAAGAGAGCTTGCTCTTTTGTATGATCACATAAAAATCAACATAATCTTTCGGTTCTAATCGACCAAAAAGAGTGAGTATCTTATTTGAACCGATATTTTCCAGTGAATCTACACGAATGCCGTCAATACTGATGATCTCTCCAACGTGAATAGGCTGCTCGCGAACGACGTCGATCCGCTGCTGCCAGCCTGATGCAGGGTGAGTGAGATAGATTTCCTGATACATTTGAGTTGTGATTTTTATGGAAACTAATGCACCCAGTTTATCTGCGATTGCACGAATGTGACCAATGATTGCTTCCATATCAAACGCGTCCACACAAAACAAATCCAAGTCACGGCTTTCTCTGTGGACAAAGTAAAATGCTGATAGCGCTGTCCCGCCGGTAAGAAAAAAATTTGCTGTGAGCGGATTGTCAAAAAAACGGGTGAGAATGTCCGTTTGATAGGACGTAAGTATGGGATTGTTTTTAAGCGGCAGCATGATACCCCCAGGCTGCAAGCGCGCGTTGCCACATGGTGTGAATCTGCGGACGAAGCCTTAACTGCGGCAGGCTATTGGCTATTTCATCTATCGTAAGGTAAGACCACACATCCACAATGTTTGCGTGGGAAAGAATCCGCGCCTGGGCCCATCGCTTGAGAAAAAAATCAGAGCCAGTCAGATACGACCGTAATGTCTCTTCACTCAAATCATAATCCCAAATGAAATACGGTTTTTTCACTATGTTATTCATATGGAAACTATTGTATATCACTCCACCTTGATTTGACAAACTTATTTCATCCGCCCTTCCGTCCACCAGCCATACTCACAAAGAATTAGGCAAAAATTGAAACTGGCAATCCTGCGCTTGAAGCATACGCTTTTTTTATTTTTTCTTCCCATTTATACGGCTTTAATTCCATCATTTCATGAATAATTGATTCGCCAAAGACATGCTGTAAATCCGATTCAAATGTTTGACCAAGTGTCTCTAATACATCTAGCGTTTTACCATCCGCTCGATTCCTCAATCGAAGCCCTGCAAACCGCTCTTTCAAATTCATTGGTTTTTGTGCATATGTCCAGTCACCATACGTTAATACAGCAAATTGAATATCTTTCAACCGACCGCTTTTCCCTCGGGAGAAAAGATACGCATGATCTTCTTCCTTCATGTGATGAAGAAAATACGAATCAGCTCCATTTTGCTCTAATAATGCCAGCGTATTTTTCTCAGAATATGTTGATGGATGCGCACTATCGTGTATATCGTGCCATGCTAACTCATCCATTTGTCTTCGTCCCGCATGATCGATAAGCTTATGATCACGAAGCAAATCAGGATCAAGCGATGCGAGGGATGCTGGTGTATATCCTAATGCAAGTAATTTTTGTTTTTGTATGGGTGTCGCATGCGCTATTTTATCACTCAAAAAATAGACATGTCTTGAAGCTCCCGTGATGTGAGTAAATATTCCCTTCCAGTGCATTGCATCCTCAGGATTTGTCAGCCCAAACATCCCCGACCCTTCCTTTACCAACCAATACGGTCGCACCGTCCCATCCGGCCGAGCATCAGTTCCCTGTGGCTCTTTTGTGACAGAGCCTAAAAGATAGGAAAGCACAGGAAATTCCTTTACTGTTTCAATCACGTCTGGATTGTATACGTGATATTTTTCAATAAACTTGTCTACCGGAATTTTTTGCAGCATCAATTCTCTCTTTGACTTCTGCATTATTGCCTCTCGTAGTTCTTGTGACATCGTTTGATGATAGCAAATCATGACTTCACAGTCGAGGATTTACATTGAAAAGTAAAAACAACATTGATAAAGATCTAGTTGAAGCTATAGCCTTTAGTATACTTTTTTACCAATTCCAATTGGAGTTTATTAGATTCTCTAGCAGCCTCTCTTACAATTTTCTTTTTTTCCCTTGAAGATAAATCAAAAAAACTCTTCCCTTTTGCTTTTTTTTCACCGAATATTTTATTAAATATTTTCATAGTTTATCCTATTCTAATAGTCTATCTAATGATTTTTCAGTATACTCTATTTTTAGGTAGCTATCAACATTATATACTCCTGAGCTTTTTGATCAATAATGCTTAAAAACATAGACACATAATACTTATTCTATACTAACAAGTGAGAAATTAAAGACTTAACCTAAATTCTATTTTGTGATACAGTTAGCATCATGCAAAAAGCACTGGTCACAGGGGGCGCTGGATTTATAGGTTCACATCTTGTCGATAAATTAAAGGACTCCTATAAAGTACACGTTCTAGATAATTTATCGACAGGCGATACGTCGTTTATTCCCAAAAACGTACCTCTCTATATCGAAGACGTACGAAACAAAGATAAGATACTTTCTATCGTACAAAAAGTAAAGCCAGACATCATTTTTCATATCGCAGGACAAGCGTCCAATATCAATTCTTTTTCCGATCCGCACTTTGACATCGACGTCAATTTCAAGGGGACAGTCAACGTGGTGCTCGCAGCCCTTGCCGCAAACGTCACGCGATTTCTCTATGCTTCCTCCATGACAGCCTACGGCCATCCAGACTCTCTTCCTGTATCAGAGAAACACTCCTGCAAGCCAGTTTCCTACTATGGAATCTCAAAATATGCCGCAGAGCGCTTCGTCCACGCGACAGCAGCCCGCACTGATCTAACAAAACCATTTAACGTCACCTCTTTTCGCATGTTCAATGTCTATGGCCCAAGACAAAGTCTCACGAATTCCTACCAAGGAGCGCTCGCCATATTTATCGGCAACGTGCTTCGAAATGAACCAATCACTATATATGGAGATGGCTTACAAACACGAGACTTTATCTATATAGATGATGTCATCCAAGCATGGACACGCGCTATCGACACAAAAAGCACATTTCAACAGGTATACAATCTCGGAAATGGCAAACAAATAAGTGTCAAAGATATGGTGAAAGCGGTGATATTGGCAGCCGGCAAAAATCCCGATACGTATCCTGTCATCTACAAAGACCAACGACCGGGCGAACAACGCTTTATGGAGGCTGATATGAAAAAGGCTTTCACAGATTTTTCTTTCAAACCCTCCACATCGTTTGCCAAGGGCTTGACACAAACACACTCCTGGGCACAATCACAATTGGAATCTTCGGCCATTATATGACAAAACTACACAATGTTTTGCTATCTCAATCCGAATACACACCTGCGTAATCCTACTCATATATGCACAACCATACACAGGATGACCACGTAATTATAGAAAAAAAATTAGGTATACCGCCTGATTATCAATATCTGGCAATTCGAAGTAAGAACTTTCTTCAAGCTAACTGGCACAAAAATAAATTAACGGTGTTAGATACTCTTCTTAAGTTTACTAAACATTCGGCCGTACTAGATCTGGGTACGGGTTCAGGAAATTTTGAACTTTGGTGCGCCGCAAAGGTAAGAAAGATTGTCGGCGTTGACTACAATGATGAACCGCTAAAATTTTTAAAGAATAAACTCAAACGCGGCAAAAAAAATAATGTAGTACTCGTTCAATCTGATATACGCGACCTCACAAAGGTAAAACGTCATGCCCCATTTGACTTTATTGTTGTTGTGGATGTTATCGAGCATATTCCGGAAAAAGATGCATTAAAAGTTGCAAAAAATATTCGTGCACTCATCAGTAAAAACGGGAAGGTTTGTATTATTACTCCGAATTATCGAAGTGCCTGGGTGCTCCTGGAAGCACTTCTTGACACAACGACCCTTGTTCCCAAATTTCAGGGCCACCAACACTTAGCAAAATACTCAAAAGAGAATTTAACGAGGGTGTTTAGGGATGGTGGTTTCCGTCTCGTTACTTTTCGTACATTTAATACAATCTCCTTTATGGCTCCATTCTCCTGGTTAGCTACATTTCTCTGCAAAATCGAAATTGCATACGAGTTTACTTACGGCAACATGATTGTGGCAATTTTTGAACGAAAATAGCTACCATCGAGTTATGACGCCTCAATCGCCTTTTGGTACTCATTATCCCAAGTGTTCTTTTTCGCGAATTTAAAAGCGGCACGGCGCATGCGCACATACTGTTCTTTATTCAGGAACAACTGCACAACCTCTCGTGCCAATTCTTCTGGAGAATCGCCGACAATAGATCCGGCACCTAACTGCGCTATCAGCTTACCAAGCGGTGGAACACTTGTTGTGACAGTCGGCAAACCAGCCGCCATGTACGCTCGGATTTTCGTTGCATCGCCATACAGACGCGCTGATCCGTGAATATACTTGTATGGGGCCACCGCAACCTGATATTTCCTAATCAATGCTGACACCTTCTCCCTATCAGCCACAAATCCATGAAAGGTAACAGCGTGCTCCACCCGCAACGATTGTGCGAGATGTTTAAGCCGCTGTTCGTCCGTACCCCCTCCCACGATATGCAGTTTCGCATCACTGATCCGTTTGAGAATATGTAACATTGCAGTAATCGCCACATCCGGCCCGTTTTCGACGCCCAGTGTCCCCATAAACACTAGCGTATGTCGCTCAATCTGATTTATAGGTAACGCACATATTTGTCTAGGATACAAGGCGTTAGGAACGATAATAACCGATGCGGACTTCGTCTGGTCAAGCCCCGCCTTCACACGAGCTGGCTGCATAGCAGGTGATACATCCCAAATAATGTCAGCATGCATTGCCGCTTGCCGGTCCAGCCAAAGATACAGATCGTTAAACCACTTCTGTCGATACCGATCCGGTGAATAATCCGACACATAATACACCACTTTTTTCACTCTCCCAAAACGTCGGAGAAACACTCCTGCAAGCGCATTGATCGCTTCAAACCCGACAAAAAAATCAAACGGCTTATTTGTTCTCAATCCTTCAACAATAACGGAAAGATAATCTCTCATCTTAAACACGATGTGAGTGCCCGACGTATTTGAAAACCACAATAAAGGAGAAAGAATTGTTACTATAAATGACGACTTCAGGAATGAAACAAATTTTCCATATTCATACACTTCTACCCTAGGCAATACAAAATCACTCCCGGGATATACTTGATCAATAAGCACTACTTTTTTTACTCTTGGTACAAAATAATCACGCATCGGTTCCAAATTTCCATTGATAGGTAGCCTGACACCATTTTTCCATGGTGAAAATGTAGCAATCAACACGTGTGAACGTTTATTGATGATAGATTTAGCGTTTTTTTTGAGCATATACACGAAATACAAATAACCATAGAACAATAACACCCAAAGTGACCAGCGATAAAATTCTTCCTAACAAATACCATCGACGAGGAGCAAACTCAACAACAACTGTATACGATCCTTTCTGCGGTAATACAAACGACATGATGCCAAATGGTTCTTTGGTAGCCTCTACGATCTCACCCTTTACACTAGTTTGCCATCCTCGATGGTATGACTCCGAAATCATCAACGTAGCAGCATCTGAAATGTTCACATCAACTTCATACGAATCATCAGTTATTTTACGCCAATCTATAATCGTCCCATTTTCTATCCAAAAATGATCTTTCGATTGAGATGTTTCATACACTGCTATATCACTGGATTGAATTTTCGTAAGCCAAGGCACAGTATCAAGGACTTTCTCTACATCTTCTCTTTTTGTCTGACTATATGTTCTGTCATCGATAAATATTTCCCCATATGGATCAAAAGGAACTATGATATAACGAATACTCAACGTATCTAATTGATCTCTCACAGTCGGGACTTGCATCGCATGTTCTAATGAGGCAGCATCAGTGGCTCCTAAAAGAGGTCCAGCTTCTATCGGCAATTGATACGATGATGAATAAGCGAATCTACTTTGTCGAGGAACCCATAGCGTACGAAAAAATCCTTGCTTTTTTTGTAACAACTCTTTTAATAGAACATATTGAACAGGAACCTTTCTTTGCATAAAAGTTCCACCAAGAGATCCTGTAACAGCAGGACGGATTAAAATTACCCAATAAAATAAAAACACAACAGGAACAAGCCACACCAACTTCGTTTGATATTTTTTTATGGCTTGAGTAATAGAATAAAGCGTAAACGGGATAAGTACGGCATACGACATTATTATCAGTACATAAAATTTCGTCGGATCACGAAACATGACAAAACCGGGAATATGTTCAAATGCCCACACATACACAAAGCCAAACGGCTCATTTGCCCCTTTGGATAAAAACGCTCCCACTAATCCTAGTGCCGAAAATCCAGCAACAAGTGCGTTCTCTTTAGATTTTTTTATAAAAAGTAGACTCGAAAATGCTAATACTGGAAGTAAAAGAAATTCAGGCTGTAAAAAGTATGTCTTCCCAAACAAATTTTCAGGCCAATTAGGATGAAGCAATGAGAGAGAGTGAGAAAAATCAGCAAAGCTAAAAAATCGAAGCGCTCCGACAGTCGTATACGCACTTCCTAATGCGTCTAACGTGTTCTCTTTAAGCATGAGTAACGGCAACACCCAATATAGATTTAACAAAACCGCTATTGTTCCTGCCACAGCACCAAAACGTAATCTTTTCCATAACTTTATCCATCCACCCCCTTCAAAAAAATACAACACTACCATGCTTATTGCAGATAAATACGCTATTCTTGGATCTAACGACACTTGGATGCCAAATACTGTACCCAATACTAACGTCGATCTCAAATAATCTTTAGTAGCCCGCATGAATCGAAAGAAAGAGAGGAGCACCCATGGGAAAATCGATACCGCATAAAACACTCCCATTTGCCCACCACCAGTTACCATAAGCACATACGTGTTTGTCGCCAAAATAAGTGATGCCATCGCACGCATCCACGAAGATGACTTCGGCAATACCGTTGCCAACAAACGCCATCCGCCAATTGCTATAAGCATGACGGGGCAAAGAAACCAAAATAATTTATACACCGTTACCCAAGGTAATCCACTTACCACAGAAAGCCATGAAGAAATAAAATTATAGGTACTCAAAAAATACGACGGTGATAATCCTCCCAACCCCCCGCCATACCCATCCTGCCATGAGGCAGGTGCACGCGACATATCACGAACCATTTCAGAAAAACGATACGACCAATCACCACCGATAATTTCACTACCCATAAACCATGGTCTATATATAACAATAATAAATAACAAAACTAAGAATCCAATAAGCACAGCTTTTCTATTCATACGCGACTCCGTCTTTTTATATATCGCCATGCTCCATACGATAGTAAACCAATTAATGCAATAATACTTATGCTTGCGCCAATATAAAAATATGATTGCGTACTCATGTACAACTCCAAATCATATTCACTTTGCCCATCAACATCTTCTGGCGTTATATACCACGCATTCGCATACCCATTAGCTTGAAAGTGACGCGTGTTCGCGATACCTTTATCAGAACCAGCAAGAGAGACGCGCCACCTGCGATTAAACGCTTCACTCAACGCTAATACATATGGTTGATTTGCCCCAGAAACATGAATTTTATACAGCGTTGGATTAACTTGAACAAATGATGTCGTTGGTTGCGGCTCAACGGTCTTCTCATTATTCTGCTCAAACATCATGAGAGGATGCGGTATGTGAATAAGCGACACATTTTTGAGCTCTATGCGCGAAAGAGATAATTGATCAGCGAACGGAGATATCTGTACAAACCCAGTATTGACGTACTTATTTGTCCGAACCACAGCTTGATACTGCGCCCACGTAGGAGATTTCAACATATCCTCAACGATCGTATTTGTACTATCAACTTTTCCGTCCTGAGCTTGCTCGCCTCGCTGAGCGTTCTGGGGCGAAGCGGGTCGAAGGATTTCGCTTTCTAACGTTCGAACGACAAACGGTTCTCTGCTCGTTTGATACGCAAATGTCAAAAGATAATAGCTTTGCGGCTGCCAATCATCAATTTTCCACACCAATCCTTTTGCACCCTTAATATACCGCGCGTCTATCGCAAAACTCGCTGAATCCGTGGATGAGAGTTCTGATTCTAGCGTCATCCTCGAATTGTTCGTTAACATGTTTTGTTGTTCCATCAAAGAAATACTCGCCTGATCCAAAGAATTATTTTCGGTTTGCACTACCGTACCCAATTTATTCCAGCGACCTCCTTCAGTTATCAAACTATCTAGCTTCTCATCTCCAACTATCACAGAAAAACGCTCATTTACACCATACATATTTTTATCAAGATAGACTTCATACGGCTCAACGTTACCCTTCGGTAATTGCACGCTATATGGTATAGTCAAATCGGAAAGATCCGCACGAACTCTCGCTAGAAGATCTCCAAACATCATATCCGTTATCTTCTCAAGATAGTCTCTGTGTGCCTTTATGGGGTCGCGTTGCCGTATCAGCAATGTTACACGCCGATAGTGCTGACGCAAATACTCAGACAGCAGAAATCTTTGTTCCGTCTTCCATTGGAGAGATTTATCTACGGCATCAATCGTTTTAATATTATCGTCAAAATATCTATAATAGCGTGCAAATGTC
>CAYHQC010000009.1:0-16961 GCA_964358845.1 uncultured Gammaproteobacteria bacterium
ACCTTGGCAAGGCCGAGGAATACATAAAAGAAGCCGAAGAGTTTGTCTCTCAGCAGAATGCACTCTTGTCGTGTAGGGTTGATGGTAAAACCGAAGCTCTCTGTTTAGAAGAGTTAAATAAAAGCCTTACAGCAGATGGCCAAAAAAACTTACTCGATACGAAAATCGGCGTGGAATGGAAAGAGACCGTGCCGGAATTGATTGCGAGGGCAAATGAAATAGATGACTACTTAGTGTTGGTTGATAAGCTCAATGAGTGCGCTGATGAGTTTGATCCTACAAGAAAATGTCCTGGTCTTTTAGATCAGGTTGCCGATGCGAGAAAAACATTGGAAACCAATTTTGGCTTTACCAAAGAAGAAGATACGAAGCTCCAGCAAAACAGACTCCTGAACAAGCAAAGCGCGACCGCAACAGATTCGTATATTTCGCTGAAAGAGACGTATGACGCGTGTTTGTCTAGCATTGAGGATCGAAGCTACTCAAGGGGGGATGTTTGTGGTGATATTAAAATCAAACTAGATTTGGCGAAAGCAAAAGCGGATGAGAAGCTTATCGCTCTTGGTTTGGAAACGCCGGAAAAACGGGAAACTCACTACAAAGAAGTTGTTTTGGGGAAGTTAGAGAATGAATATCTGAATAAAAGTGCTCAGGTTGGTCAATGTGCGGCTAATAATCCAGATACCGTTCGTGATAATGGCGTCAGAGTAGCGTCAACTGCGTGTAATGATTTAAAGAACGATCTCACTTCGATATTTAGAGAAATTAGTTCTCAACTTACCAGATTGAAGCTGACAGCTGAAGAAGTGGCTCAAAAGTCTAACGACATGTTAGAGCAAGGAAAAGAGAAGCAACAGATATATATCGCCCTTTTTCAAAGCAACATTGACTTGTGTGGCAATGATCCAAACTGTAACGTGCGGGCCAAACTACTTGGTAAACTGGGTGCTCTCGTTGGTTCACAAGAAGCGGTTGCGCTGGCTAATCAACAAGCTGGCATGCGTCTTAGTATACTGGATAGGGATTCCCCTGGAGTAGATGCCGATCTTTGTCTAATGCTTGTCACAACGTGGAGTGATAAGCAAAAATGTATACCCGGTAGTGAGTTTGTGGCCAAATTAATTGTAGATGATACGAGTAAGAACGCGCCGACTCAACTCGGCGCAGTTAAAGACAGGCTTTATTATTTGCAGTTGTCACAGTTATTGACATTAGATAGTGGAGATGCCGGAGCCGTTCAAAAGGCTTTTGCTCAAGCTCAAGAAAATGGTCAAATTCCTTCCACAACAAAATTTACCACGCCAGAAGCGGCAGTGGACTCGTTGACAGGGATACTTCCAGTAGGATTAAGGCCCCTAACAATTATTGCGCAAGCATCGCCTGAGGTTAAAGCCTGGATTGATGCTTCTACTGCAATGAGTGGTTCAAATGGCTCGTATAATATATGGTATGAGGAGCAGATTAGCGCTGGGAAGAAAGAAGAAGAAGTAACTCGAGAGGCATATGTTGGTACGCAACAAGACGCGTTTGAATACATGACCAAGTATTGGGACTTCTTTGGGGAAACGCAGAATAATTATAATAAATGGCAGGCGGGTGAGCTTGATCCGATTGCAGAAATGCAAAAGCAGAGGGAGAGAACGGGCATAGATACTGCATGGAAAGCGCCAGTATTCGCACTAAATCTACCATTGTATCTCGGAGCGATGGTTGGCAAAGTGATATTTCCAGAGTCGGAGCTTCATAAATTTATTGTTGATACAAAAGTTGCCATTGCCCCTAAACAATGGCTTGCTGATGTTATGGCCGCTACCATGCCTAACATTCGAGAAGTTGGTGGGACACCTCCGTGGTTAGCAGAGAAACAGTACACCGATTTTATTACCGGAATAGATGCAAAAACAATAGATGGATATCGTCAATCAATGGCTTTAGATCCAGATGCAAAGGCATGGATAAATACAAAAGATACAGCAAAAGATTTGAATAATGACGGTAAAGTCAATGAAGAAGACTATATCAAACATCAGCTTATTGGATTAATTGAGAACAAACACACACTCGAACAAAAAGGATTATTCCGCGAAGATAATGCAGACGCGTATTACAGTCAGGTGATGCGCGGTGACGTAGATGTATTTGCAGAGCTTGAAAAGGTAAATCCTGGTGGCGTGAAAGAAGATGGTCCTGTTTTGTGGCGAGCAATACTTGCAGGACCCAAGATAACTGCTGATCTTTTAGCAGGAGATTTAATTGATAAGACAAAGTATCTTTACAATTCAAGCTTTAATGAAGAAAAGTTGGAAAGCCAGCGGACTCTGGCTGCCAATATTGCGATAAACGAACTGAAAGTTACTGATCCAGCACAGTACGAAAAATCCCTTAAGGCTAATAATGGATCTGTTGCCAAGCTTACATCAGAGTATGAGCAATCTTTTGAGGTCGTTGACGATGTCAAATTTGGTAAATATGAAGTAGATGATGGATCGAAGTCTCTTTTTGAAAGTGATCCGGGATGGTTACAACGCGGGGTACTTGAAGGAAGTGTCGATGTAAATGATGTTGTAGTGAAGTTAAAAGAGGAAAGCTCTGCATACAAGAAGGTCCAGATTGAACAAAGTGGACCGCAAACAGCGGAAACTATTAAAATTAAAGAACGTGCGCACCAAGAAGCAATTTCTTCGCAATCATTGGTACTTTCTTCTGCATATCAAAAAACTATTGATCCTGAAGTTCAGAAACTAAATCTTGAAAATATCGATAAATTACTTTCCGGACCACAGACACAAGCGGAATTGTTGGAGATTCAACGAAAGAACATTGCGGCATATATAGCGGATGATGATCTGCGTTTTTATATTACAGGAAAAGGTAGCGAGCTTAAAATGACTGATGTACTTGATGGTTCTATAAATATGGCACGAGCAAGTCAGGCCCTCACAGATATGAAACAATCCGATCCTTTTGCGAATGCAGTATTAAAACTTAATAAATGGGAAGAAGGAGCATTTGTTCGAGGATTTAATTTAGCACATGCCGAGGATGCATCGGCTATGGACGTAGTTCGTGGATATACCATGATGGCCGCAAAGCCGACCTTTGCAATAACTGCAGTAATTTTACCAGGAATGCAAGCTGCAACTTTGATAAACAAAGGAGCAGAAATAGTTGCATCTCAAGCCGTGAAAGCGCTTGTTGGTGAAAGCTTGGGGATTTATATGACCGGAGGAGCACTGCAGAGTGCCGCTGAAACGTGTGCTGTGGGGCATGAAAATATGGACGGATACGCGTGCGCCCAGTCACTTGGGATGCTTGCATTTGCAGGTGGATCATCGTTTTCTTCGGCCGGCGAAGTAGGGAGAATGATTCGACTTTCACAAGCTTCAGGAATTGCAAATACCTCAGCTCAGGCCGTCGTGAAAAGTATGGAATCAGCGGGTACGGCTGGGACAGCACAACAAATTGTGGATGACGCAGCGAAAGCGATGCAAGCTGGTGCTAAATCATTTGCAGCAGGTCCGCCAAATCCATTGGTACAGCGGGCACTATCGGCAACTGGTGCTCTTGTATTTGGCTCTCAAGCCGTACAAGTTTGTAGTGAGCAAGGAATTAGTGCTGACTGTTTGTTGACCTCGGGACTTGCGGCTATTTCTGGAACACGGTCAGTTCTTTCTAATAAGATGTTGGACCCAAGCACTGTGATTGGGAAAACAGTTCTTCACACAGACCAAATGGTGAACACAGGTTTGGCGGTGAGTGCTTGTGGACTTGCTTGGGCAGGGGAAGCAAGTGGTGAGCATTGTTCTTCAGCACTTATGATGGCAGGCTTGTCTTTGGCGCATAGTGCAGGGGAAGCAGTGAAAGATCCGACGAAGACAAATTCCGGAATTACGAATCCGTGGGAGACTATTGAAGGAGTGTCTAAAGAGCTGATAGCAGTGAAAAATGCTAAAGAGAACTCTGTAGTAAAAATAAATGGCGAAGATGTCGTTATTACATCTATAAATCGTAATAGCGTTACGAGTCAGCTCACTGACCGTTTGGGTCAAGCGGTGAGTATGGGCCAGAGACAATTAGGGCAAACTGAACTTGCAGTAAAAGAACTAAAAAAGACTATACCTAAAGATAAAGCAAAATATTTGTTTGGAGATCAGCTCGCCACGAAAGCATTAGAGCAGTACAACGCAATTCGTGAAGCAGACGGAACGTTTAAAACAAAAATTACGATAAAAGGAAAAGAAGTAGTAGTGACTCCTGAACGTATCGCTCAAGCTACAAATCTTGTGGTAAAAGCGCAGGAGATAAAAGCCATGGAAACAGCGCTTATTAAAAATCCACGAAATTTTGCACAACAAGCAGGCGATGCTGTATTAAAAGTATTTGGGCAGAAGCCACAAGTGGTTCTTTCTAATTATGAGCTTGCTGTAGAAGCATATAAAATAGCTGCGAAGAATTTGACTGCGGAAGATCCCGGATATGCAGTGGCACTGCAAGCTCTCACTGCCGCGAGAGAAGGAGTAACAGTACTGGGAATGACAAGTGCGCAAGCTGGGCATTATGAGAATTTAAAAAAGGTAAACAAAAGTTTATCTGAGGCTCAAAATGAGAGTAAGTTATTAGAAGCTGAAATAGAGCTTCTTCGACGCGCTGGTTCGAAAACAGATAAATTGGCTATTTCGGAAGCATTGAAGCAGAGTGAAAAGCAGCTTAAACGTGCTCAAGAAAACTATGAGACGCTCAAAAAAAACAATGTAGACAAGAATATTCTGGACATAATGCAAGAAGAAGTGACGAAGTCTGAAAAGTTGGTCAATCGGATGAAGAGTCTAAGTACACTGAATGCGTCACTTAAGTCTGTAGCTCGACGAAATACGGCGGTTGCCAATCTTGAATCTAATCTTGGAAAACAATTGATTAAGGAACAAGTGCTTTCAGGTACATCGCAAGACCTTCAAAAAGCGATTGTTACTGCCGGGACACTTCGCGGAAAAGTGGCTGAGCTTGTAACGCGTATAGTTGGTGAAGAGAATACAGATATAGCGTTTGCTTCGGATTCGAAACTCTCCAAATTAAAACGACTTGTGCGTGATGCTTATGTTGATCCGTCTGGATACAAGAAGAATGTTGAGATTCAGCGTTCATTTATCTCAGTAGAGCAGGAGTTAAAAAGAGCGATGCGTGCTGGTGAGACGCTTTTGCTCAATCGAGAACGCGCATTGGAAACAACCAACTCAAATCTTCGAAGTCAGCGTATACAGGAGTCTACTCGGTTATCTCAAGATATTACCGATAAATACTTTAAAAAAGTGACCATCGATGACGGAAATGGAAATATGTTGTCTATGGATCAAATGCTTAGTAGGTTAGAAAAAGCACTTCCTAAGGGACGCTCAGAAAAAGCGATGAATATATTCAAGGAGTTGGCGGCAAACGACGAGCTCATTATAAAGTTTGATGATTTGTTCAAGGCAAAAGATACGAGAGTGCAAAATCAAACAAAAGATTCTTTAATAAGCAATCAATATAAATTACTCGACGCGCTGGATACACAAGTATCTTCTTTATATAAAAACGGATCTAAAGACGCTTCCGAAGCCGTTTCTCGCGCACGAGCAATATTAAAACAAACCGATTTACTCCAAAGAGTCTCATATCTACAAAGCAAAGGAACACCGAAAGATCTAAAAGCTGCTCAGGATATGCTCTCACGAGCAGTTGAAATTGATTTTACGGCGTTTGGCGCGAGTCTTACTGAGACAGTGAAAGCGAAGCTTGAGAATATTGTTAGAGACGCAGAATATCGATTAGGATTATCTGATAATAATTATATTTCTTCAACGAGCAGACAAGTAGAAACTTTTTTTGCACTGCTAGCACGTAACGGATCAGCGTACGAGCTCACGACTTCTGCTGGTAAGTCGTTCGTTCTTTCGGTGATGGGGCGAATAGACATAGAAATATTTGGCAGAAAGCCCGTCATTATGGTTCGAAAAGGTCAAAGTGCGCAGATTATGCCGGACCTTGAAAATATTCAGAAAGAAAAAGGATCTGTTTTACGGTTGACATCTGATCTTCTCTCAGGCGATGCGGCAAATATTGCCAAAGGATCAAAGGCCATTGAGAATGCCAAGATGTTGGTGGTAGAGCCTGAAGATATTCCATTTATTCGCAATATGGCGACCTCAAAGGGGTATGAGAGTGTGGCGGTGAGAGCAGATATTATTCATGCGTATCTTTCATCAATTCGAAATATGGGACTTCGTATAGACGAGATGAATCTGGCAATTGATACGGCTTTGCAGATGATAAATCCTGCCAATGGATCAGGCACGAGAGAGGTTAGGGTAGAAGTGAATAACGTTTCAGAAGGCGTTGCGAAAGTACTTTCAGATTTAAGGCTTTTGAAAAAGGGATCATATGATGCATGGAAAAGTGCACTTGGTGAATCAGCAATTACTATCGAGCATACAAGGCAGAAAGTAGGTCCTGATGGCCAACCGTTATTCGATAAAAATGGTACGCCCGTTATGGAGACCCTTGTAGATCCGGGGTTTACAAAAACTGCTTTAGAGAAAATTCTGCCTGCATTAGAAAAGAAATTTAGCTTGTCCAAGGATGCACTTAGAAAAGTCTCTGAAATCAAAGAAGCAACGGGGAAAGATTTGTTTGCATATGAGAAAGCATTAAAAGAGGCTGGTATTTCTACGGAACAGGCAAAAACTGCGGTTGATGTGTTGGGCCGGGTGAATGAATTTGCATTAGGAATGAGTGAAAAGCCTAATGAACATTATTTCCGTCAGAAAAATGCTGAGGGAAGAATGGTCACAGTGCCTGGAAAAGCTGGATCAGATAGCCCGCAACAAACGTACAGCGAGACCATGCAAAGTGTTATGGAGATCATAGGAGCGTATTCAAGTCCTAAGGTTCTTGGGGATGCGCCAAATTTAGTAGGCCTTAGAGTCGCATCGCCTGATTCATATAATTCAACGGTTGCTGAGGTGATTGCTGATGCGCTCATATTGTTTGGCGATGTCCAGGTGGGAGGAGTGACGGGAACTATCGGAAGCACAAAAGGGGTTTTGGAAAATGCATATCGCTTTGCGACGCATATTAATGGAGAAACATATGCTCGTATATTTGACGAGGGAAGATTGTCGGCCGATAGGTTTACTTTGGCTCAGGAAAAAGATGCTCATAACATAGTGATCGATCAAATCAAAAAGGGATTATTAAATACAAGCAATGGTGAAGATGCGAATGGGAACATGAAAATCATCATTGGCGGAGGATTTGGCCTAAAGGCGCAAGGCTTGGCTGAGTTAATTGCCAAGGGAATTGATGTATCAAAGAAAACATTTTTTGTCTCAAACCCTGATGGAAGAATTTTTGAGGTACGGTTTGATAAGACAGGAAAAATATTACCTAAGTATACAAACGCGGATGGCGAACTCATCACTGTAAGAGAGGCCAAGGATATATCGAACGCCTACATGAATGGCGGGAAAGACATGGTTCTTGTGGGAGGATTAGACTTTGCTACAGGCGGAAACGTTCGTACGCCAGAAAATGTCCCCGGCGTATTACTTTTTACCAAAGGATCACCTGAGTATCAGCTGCTTCAATCGGCAAGCCGTTTGGATCGAGTTATTGGTGCGAAACAAGCAGATCAGCACCTCGTGTATCTTACTGATGATGCGAAGCCCTTTACAGGAAATTATACGAAAAATAAAGGCACACAAGCTGATTTTGAAATACTTAAAGAAACAGCACTCCGATCGCAGCTTGAGCAAGAGCTAACGCAAGCCGCACAAGCAAATACAATGGGAGCGATGATTGCTGCAAGAAGTGCGCTCGTACATGGAGCGATGAAATTTGGCGTGATTAACGATCCGCTTGCACAAAAGGTGGCGGATTGGTTCTCTGACCGGGTATTGGACCTTTCCAAAACAGGGCAAGGTGGCGATACAAGGCTCAACCACGGATTTAGTGAAAGCGGCAATCAACAAACGACATTGGGTGCTCGAAATGATACGTTTAGAGAACTTGTTGGATTTTATGAACGTCTATTTGCAGATCCTGCAAATGAGCCGTATCTTCGCGCGATTAAAGCATCCGCGCCGGATATTTACGATCGTATGCTATTAAATCGTAATGCGTTGGTGGGTGAGAATGGGGAAATAGGCGCTAGCCCGCTTTCATATAAAATTCCGGTGACTGATACGAAGAACACGAATGTCCCGTTGATTAAAGATGCCACACTTCTTCAGGGAGACCTTTCAAATTACGGTAAGGCCCACAATACTACAGTGACCGCTGATGGAGAAGCACAATTTGCGACGGGAAAGGCGCCTGAGAGAAAAATAGTCGCATCAACCTCTGTAAAAAATGCATCTGATGTGACACGTGCACAAGAAGTAGAGCTCGCTTCGGCAAAGAATGCATCGCAAATCGTGAAAACGGTAGAAAAAGGAAAATCTATTTCTTTTGTCGATCAGCACGAGCTAAATATCGCATATGCGGCGATAGTGAATGCACAGCAACTCCTTGACCAAGCCAAAAAAGCTAAAGCTACTCTTGGGCTGCAGGGACAGACTATAGCAATTCCTACAGTGTTGTCGCGAGGTGATATGGTCATTGGGAATGATGCCAAATCTGGTGTAAATGTAGCATTGGAATTGACTGATCAAATTACTATCTTTTGGAAAGATGCTAGTGATGCACAAAAACAAAAAGTCTTGTCTTCTGATGATGAGTTGTTTGTAATCCCAGACGAAGCAAAAGGGAAACAAATTCGTATACAAACATCAAAAGGAGAAATTGTCATCGATGCATATGACCTAAGTAGTCTGGTAACTGATGTGAATAAAGAAGCGCCGAGTCTTATTGATTTAGATACTGTGAACAATAATATTGTTCAAGCACAAGCTCGAGTTGATGATCTTACGGGAGGCGCGTTAACTGCAGAATCGATTGAAAATGCATTAGTTCAAAATGCTAAAAAACGCGTTGATACATCTTTTGAGAAGCGAGTTGGGAAAATAACAGATGCGGTGCGCACGAGCGATCAATACAGTCAGGCAGTCGGGGCACTTGTATCATACGAGAAAGAAGTAAGCGCATATCTTTCTGATTTAGGAATATATGATCTCGATGCAATTTCAAAGGCTCATGTAACCGAGAGAACGAAAGGATATCGTGATCAAGCAGAAATTGCATTTGAGGTTTTGATACAGAGTTATCCCTTTGAAGGAGGGAAAGATAGTGAACTTTCTTTTGCCGCATCAAATCTTACTAAATTAAGTCAGCTTGACCCAAATACTTTAGAGACTCAATTACCAGTGGTTGCTTTATATGGACTAAAAACAGATGGTGGGGTAATACGGATTGAAACAGTCGAGCAATATAGTCAGCTCGTCGCTTCCAACAACGCGGTCATCGCCGCCGCCGCGTCGACTATGTTTACTGATGTATCAAAATCTTCTGTGGCAGAAGTACTCGCGTGGCAAAAGAAAGAAATAGGAAGCCTTGCGAGTAAAGATCTTTCAGCTGGTAATTGGGCGAGAAGATTATCCTATGTTCGAAATGGGCTTCAGGCCATTGGAAGAATTCCAAATGCTTTCACGCAGGCTTTTCTTTCTCGCAAATTAACGAAGGATGATTTTGTGAAGTTTGTAAAACGTACGGCCCCTATAGCGGATAAAGATAAGCCAGTAGTATCCATGACCGAGCGTGGGGCAAAAAATAACGAAACGGTTAAATCTGACCATAGTGCGGGTAAAAGCGCGATTGGACAGAAGAGTGATGTCAACACTGATGGGTTTGCAACACTCGTTCGAATCGGAGATGAATATGACTATGTAATGGAATATAACCAGAAAAATACAAACCCAGCTACGAGATTGTTGGATAAAAACACGCGTGTTCGCAAATTTCTCTCTGAGGAACTTAAAATATCTCGCGATGAACTAGCTTTGCGAATCGCTTATTATGGGGAACTGCATTTAGTAGTAGATGGATTAAAGTCAAGTGGTTCTGCGGCTAATCGTGAGAAAGCAACCGAGATCATAGCACCCGAAGTACTTAAGCTTTGGTATCAAAATCCAGTCTCGGAAGAAGTATTTAATCAGAAGAAACTTGATGCACGGCTAAAAGCAGTATTTTTGCAAGCGAATAAGAAGCTTGCAGAATATAACACAGTAAATAAATTTAATGGAAGAGCATCTGTCGTGGTGTCGGTTTCGTTGGGAAACAATGTGACTGTAGCAAATGTAGGGCATGCTCGGGCATATATGCATAGGCCAGACGCCGATACATTTGTGCAGATTACAAAAGATCATACGATTGCATGGGGAGCAACAGCGGGCGATGTGAACGATAGGAGTGAGGTAATTAGAAGTCATGCAATGAGTAAAAGTTTAACCAGGTCAGTTGGTTCTTCAGAATTTAAAGAAAATTCAGTAGATATCTTTCATCAAACCATAAAAGATGGCGATCGTGTGTACCTTATGACCGACGGGGTATGGAGAGCACTGTCGGATGAAAATATTCAACAGATTGTCAAAAAGAATAGTCAAGCACATCCCGAAAAAGCAGTAGACGCGTTGATTTCTCAATCAGGCGGATGGTTTACTTCTGAAAATCGTACAGCAATTGCGGTGAAGAAGCAACAATTACCAAAAGCTACAGGAGTTGCGAAAGCTAAAGATGGTGCGAAAGCGATTGATGAGAAATCTCCAGCCGTTCTTCTTGCCGCCCTTAGGCAAGCAGACAAGAATTATCAGGTTACAGTTGAATCTCGGTCAAGAACTAAGGAAGCGATTGCTGCGGAAAAGTCGGCGAAACAAATTTTTGAAACGATTCAAAATGCGCTGATAGAAAAAGTAAAACAGCGGCTGGTCGAACAATTAAAAATTACTGATACTATAAAAGTCGCGAAAGAGCTGAGCCTTGCATCTGGGAATATCACAGATACGATGTTGGATCTTATGAGTGGTATAAATAAAGATGCAAGTACGAAAAGTGTGCAGAGCCTTTTAACCAGCTTAGGCAGTAAAGTCAAGCCTTTTGTAATAATATCAACCTTCAATCCCATTCTTGCCGATGCGAGAAAAGTCACATCTGAGCAAATAGCACAGGTTATTACTGGAATAGTTGATTCAGAGGTGACGCCTCCGATTGTGGGGAACAATTTCTTTGGCAACGCATGGGAAGATATAAAACATTGGTTAATTAGTCCAAATCCATTTGCTGTATTAAATCCTAAATTATCGACAAGCGAAAGACTTGGTCAGCCAGCCATTTGGGGGACTCTTCGTATTGCAGTGCCGTTTGCAATAGGAATGGTAAATCCTGTGGCTGGTATAGTAACTGCTGGAGTTTCATGGGGATGGGACGGGCTGCGACTTGCATCTTTGCCGATTCGTACTTTTATAAATTGGGCTGCGCGGACACAGTTAGCTAAAGACTTTATTTTAGGTGAGCGAATTATTACGATTCTTAATGATACGAATCCTAGCGGATGGCGTATGTTCTGGAAAGCGATATGGACTAATCCGACCGTCATGAATATTCTCGCGGGAAGCCGTGAAGGATTTTTTGAGTATATCTTTAATGCGACATTATTTGCAATTGGTGATCCTATATGGAGCAAGCCAGGGATAACTAATAAACTGATTGGCGTGTGGGAAGCTATAGCGCAAACAGTCGTAGTGGTTACCACTCGAGGAGCGGGATATTTTATAGCTGGTCCGTTCGGAGAATTTAATCCGTTTAGAATATGGGATAACTATCGTATAGCACGTTGGTATGCAGAATCGGTGAATAGCACGTCAGAGGTGAAATATCATTCTCCTTTAAGAAATTTACCTATTACGCTACCTGATTATTGGAGAATGGATGGATATGTTCTTGGATTTATTCCAAGAAGCCTTCTTAACGCAACGCCGAGAAATAATATCTTAGGATATATTCTTAGTTGGTTTGTCATGCCTCAACAACGCATCGCATACGATATCCATCGGATATTTGAAGGAGGGTGGGAAACGCGTAATATTTTTAACGCAGAACATGGAAAGTTAAACGGCTGGTATTGGGACAGTGAGAAGGGAAAGGCAATTTCTGAGTATAAAGAACGAATATTAAATTTGCGAGAAACGTTTAACGAGTATCGTGAGTCCGTCCGGACGTTTACCCCTTCTGGTTCTGCTATTTTACATGATATATACAGAGTTGGAGTATGGTTATTCACAAAAGATCAAACGAAGCCTTCTGTTGCAAAACCTGGTTTGCCAGCGGGGATTACATTTCGTGGCGGGCAGTATGTAAATGGTACAAGTAATACATTAAATATCCGTGATGTCGCGACAGGCACTATAAAAAAGTGGACAAAGGGATCCGGACAAACGATAGAAAATGGGATAGTACAGCTGTCAGATGGTTCTTTTATATGGTTTGGTGCGAAAGGCGCTGTACGATCGTTTACCCTAAATAGCACGACACAAACACCTGATGCCATTATACAAGCGGAAACGTCTCCTGATGGAGAGCCATATCTTTCACCGCTTAATGATGAAGTAATATTGGATAAATCAAAGATTGGCCCTATCGTATCTTTGGAAGCCAAAGTTGACGGCGTATCGTATGTGGTTCATGCGCCGCAAACGCTAACTGGAGCACCGCGAAGTCTACGAGATAATCGTATGCTTGCAGCAGTTACCATTGGGGCTATGCTTCAGGCAGAAGAACATCTTGGTCGCCGAAGTAGAGTGCCGACAGATATATTGTTAGTCCCTCCTGCTGCATCTCCAGCATATGGTGGGTTGACTGTTTTTACTGATCCATCAAGGAAACGAAACGGAGCATTTGTCAAGCTTGATGCTTCTTTGGAAGAGCTTATGGCAACTATAGCGCATGAACATGTGCATAATATTCTCGGTGTAAGTCCTATAGCAGATTTTACTGAAGGGGTAGCAGTATATATAGCAAGTCTTGTGGTTCCGACTAGTTCCGAAGCGAAAATTGTTTTAGAAGGTGGGAATGTACCAGATCGACTTTTACATTCTCATGAGAAAGGACACGTGATAAGTGCAACGGTCGTATTTGGATCTGATGATCAGAAACGGTATAAAAAAGCATACTCATGGTCATATTATACAGGGCCTCAGCTTGTTCGTGCCATTTTTGAAGAGTATGGAAAAGAAGGCGCTCAGAAGTTTTTGCGAGCTTATGATTTATCAAGAAACCGATTGTATACTACTGGAGGATATATATTAAAATTGTTTGAGCGCGCTACAAATAGTCCTTTGCGAAACACTGAGGCGATTCAGATGATGTTAGAAGAAGTTTTTGGCAAAAGTCAGGCAAAAGCTATTGTGACCAAACAAGAACAGTTTCTTTACAAATTGTCTGGAGCAACTCTTGGTATAAAGGGAAATCCTATAGATAAAGTGGTGGACATCGGACGATCGGCAACAAATGACCTAGTGATCCCACAAAACACAGTTTCTAAAAAACATGCAAGTATCGCAGTTCGCAGTAGAGGAACACTGGTCATCGTAGATCATGGGTCGTCCAACGGCACTTTTATTAATGGTGAAAAAATAGGTCCGGGAGCGTATGAGCTGCAGGATGGAGACAAAATTACGTTGGCAGACGCTACTCGGGGAGAGGCATTCATTGTGAAAAAGCGCAGCGGCGAATGGCAGGTGATCCAAGAATCGACGAATAAAAATATACTGAAACTTGCTACCTCTCGCCCAGTTGGTGTGGGATCTACATTAGGGTCAGCAAAGGGTGCGCTTCACGCGCCTTCAGCTCGTCGGCCAACCAAGTGCTCATCGTGCCGATTAGAGCTACGTTTATTTGAACAAGTATTAGTGAATGCGCAAGAACTAGCAAGAACTGATCCAAATAAGGCAAACGAACTTATTCGTCAAGCACGAAAGTACTTCCATACATATATTATGGCAAATCTTTTAGCACAACGAGGGATGCAGGCATTACTTGATGCAAGTCTTATCAGAAATCAGGCAGAGAAAAACGATGCCCTTGAAGCTATTGCGAGTGAAATTCAATTACTTAAAGATGATGTTAGAAACGTTGGGGAAAATTTGAAAGACGAATGGAATGAGACGATACAGTATTTTGAAGATGTGTACGTGGCAGTTGATAATCTTTCGGTGAGTGGAATTACTATTGCGAATGTTTTGCAAGTAGAAATAGATAACGCATACTATTTTGCACGAGAACAAGCGGGGACATATGCAAGATGGATATTTGATAAGAGTCACACTGCATTTCGTGAAAGGATGGGTGTAACCGCTGAGACAACGAGTGAAGCGTTGAAAGCTGATCTAGAATTTATTATTACACCAGCTATAGTTGCGGCTATACAGGAGTTGTATGTGATTTTACCGGATCAAATTCCGATGGATCAAGTGATTGCTTTTATCGAGTCGTTAGCTTCATACAAAGAGCTTATGGCAGGCAGAAGTTCTGCAGATAGAGATAAAGCAAAAGAATTTCTTTCTTCAATTATTGAAACCGTGATTCAACCGCCACCAGAGTTAGAAGAAGCTGTATCCGAATCAGTATCTGCATCTGAAGATGGGGGAGAAAGAACATCTCCTTCGACGTTTATCCTTTCAGACTCTTCGACGCATGTTGAGCTAGTACAACGTCAAGTACCCGATAGCATTTTCTATCAAACGTACATGAATGTCTCCAGGGGAGATGTTTTGGTAAATGACAAATCTGTAGATATCGGTATACAAGAGACTGAACTTCGCATTGGTGATCGTATCCAGTTAGGAGTAGATAATACGACATATGAAATTACTATGAATGAACAAGGAAAGATGATACTTGTCGGGATCACGATGCCTGATCCAATCCACGTTTTCCCAGGATTAATTGCTGATTCTGGACTTATATCAATTAGCGACGAGAATACTATCATAATCGCTAAAAATACATCTGAAGGGCAACAATTGGTCATACTACGTCTTTTTGATCGTCTGCTGAAGCTTTATCCAGAATATGCCGAATTTTTGGCAAGTGAAGAACGTCGAGTATTGGATTTATATAAGAAGGGTTTCACTAGTGCTCTATACATAGGTATTGCACCGAATGTAACAAAAGACACGAGTGTTGCGGTTATTGGTGTAAATGCTCGAGGAATGCTTCAGGCATTATGGAAATTACCTAAAACAGAAAGCGATATATTTATCCAATCCCTTAACTCAAGTATTGGTGGGCAAGCGCGAGCGATAATACATCCAAAATCAGATGATGGATATATCACGGTGTATAGAGGCCAAGCGGGTTTTGATCCACGTTTACAAATTTTTGCCAACGCTTTTCATACTAACGAATCAGGGGAACTTGCTGAGCAGATACGAGAAAAATTATTAGGTTCAGATATTGTGGATCTGCCTGCTTTGGTTGAAATTCATGCAAATCCAAATGACTCCGCTGTTGTGCGGGCAAGGAGATTAAACAGAACAGATGTTCCTGATGTGCTTCTTTCTTGGTCTAAAGAAAGACAAATTGCTGAAGACTTTATTGCGGGAGATGGATTCGTGATAACAGCAAGGATTCCTGTAAAACAACTTATCGATGTAAATGCGACATTACGAGCAAATGGATACCAGTTTAAAAATGATGAAGAGCAAGAATATGACGTTGTGGGAATAGTGGACCCAGCATGGATTATTGAGGCTAAATATCCAAATTATATGTTGGATAAGTGGGGTACATATTATAGAGATGAACCGTTATATCATATCAATGATATTGAATACAAAAGTCAACTAGAACAGCTGTATAAAGCACGTGATTCAGCGGATCTTTCATTATATAGAAACAATGAGTTTGAGACAGTAAAGGAGTTGTTAGATAACAGTACAACCGTAGATATAGATTTACTAAAAGATTCAAAATGGAAGAAAATGGCGCAACGACACTTAATCTATAATGGTCCCGCAGACCATAAATTGTTGAAAGATAATGGAATTGTTCCAATAGAGCAGGCAAAAAATATTGAAGACGTAGTGAAGGCCTTGAGGTTTCTCATTCAGTTGGGTCATATAGATTTGTCATATGTTAAAAAAGGAGTTGGTTATGAAACTTGGGATATTAAAATTGCAACTCTGATCCAGCAAATAGAGAAATTTAATAGTACCGTCCCAGACGTAAGAAACGATTCGTTGATTAGTCACACACATATTCGAGATATTGTGTATGACATGCTGTTGTCACAGCAAATTACGGAGAAAAATACGGTAGAAAATGGCAAAGTACCTACGTTGGTCACGGGTACAGATAAAGATGGGTGTTCGGATTGTTCACTCCTTGAGCGATTTATGAATACCGAAGTACCCATAGCGTTTGAGAAAATACAAGATTTGAAAGCGAAAGGACAGGTGCAGGAGGCCAATAAAATCATTGATGTTATAGAAAATAAGGCCAACCACTTCATGCGTAATAAATTGGTACGAACAGGTATAGATGCCGCGGTTTCAGGGCTTCGATTGGAAGTCAACCCTATATCCGCTCTACAAGAAGATGCGCTGCGCAAAATTGCTCTTGCCATATCAGTGGTGAAAAAAGAATTAGCTGCCTCTTCAAACGATTTGGATCAAAAAGAACTGACTACATACGCTTCACAATTAACCGATCAACAAAAAATTATTCAAGACAAACCCGTTACTCCCGCCACCCTTGCTCAACGTTTGGGCGTATGGGGGCACAACGCTTGGGTTTTGATGCGGCGCGCATTCAACACGCCGAGACATTGGATTGGAGATATGCGCTCGGGTGTTGAAACAGAGGTCGAGCAAGACACAGCACCTCAGCAAGTTAGAGAACCCCCAAGGGAACAGAGTGGGACGACTAGGTCAATAAATACTATAGTAACCGCAAAACAAAATGTCATATTTCGTAGGGAAAGATTTGACTATTTG
>CAYHQC010000010.1:0-16260 GCA_964358845.1 uncultured Gammaproteobacteria bacterium
GGATTGATAGAACAAGAAGCTCAAAAAATATTTCTAAAACTTGCAGAAGTCAGGATACAATTCCAGCATCCGTCCAAAATTGCTCGTCATTCATCGTGTTTCCAAAAAATCCCATTGTATCTTTGTCTAACTTGAGAATACCACCTGAATTCTGAGGGTCGGGTAAGTATCCCCATCGTATTCGAATCTGATGATTTGGGATTTGACGACGCCAATTTGATGTTTCAGTTTTTCTTGTTCTCGCTATCGCAGTATTTGGCCTGACGTACGCAATATAATTCGTCGCTTCAAAGCCTTTGGGTAATAAATTTTTTTTCTTGTAACGTACGAGTGAGCTTTCGCATCGTATCTTGATGCGCCTCTAAATCACCTGCCATCCTAATAATTTGTTCGAATTGGTCTCCACCCATATTAATTATCGTATCTTCGCCCCCACAGGCATACCTTCTGCAGAAATAAATATTGGCTTTGATTTATCAGAAGAATCTACCGCCATAATCATCCCCTGACTTTCTTCATCCATCATTTTTCTGTAGGCAAGATTGGTAATAAAGAAAAACTGTTTGTTCAAAAAATCATCAGGTGTATGCCCAAACCCTCTAACACCGGTAAATATAATTCTTGGTTTATCCTCAGCGATATCCACGACGAGTCGTATAAGTTTCTCACTCCCCTCTTTATTTTTAGCTTCAACCACCTTCCCCACCTGAATCTCAACCTTTGCAAAATCCCCAATTGTAATTGTGTTAAAGGCCACTCCCTTGCCCTCCGAGCTCGCCGAGGGGGTCTCAGCAAAGGGTGGCCTTGAGAAATTTTCCTCGACAATCGAATACTTCGTCGTCAACCCAATAGCATCTCTCACTTCATCCATGGTTTTACTTGCGACCAACAATGCCCTCTCTCTCCCCCGCTCTAATATTTCTTTTACCAGGTTTGGATTTGCTTTCAGTTCTTCATATGCTTTTCGTGCCGGAGCAAAAAATGCCATTAAAGAATCAAATAAATATTGTTTTACTTCTACATCTCCTACTTTTCCTTCAATATATGATTTTTTTAGTTCATCAACTTTTTCTTTATGACCAAAGAAATCCAAATAGGTAAACACCATATTGCCCTCAATGTGACCTTTATCCGTCGCGTGTTTTCTGGTGGGATCGGTATACGTTCCATTGACTTGTTTACGTATCACATCTTCCGATTCAAAAATAGAAATAATATTCCCAAGACTTTTGCTCATTTTGCGTTTTCCATCAGTGCCAAGGATCGCACCGACCTCTTCTGAAATCATAGGATCGGGCAAGGTAAATACTTTTTTCTTGTAGATTTTATTAAACTTATCCGCAATATCACGAGTGATCTCGACATGCTGCTTTTGGTCTTTACCAACCGGCACAATGTCAGGGTGATACATAAGAATGTCTGCCGCCATAAGAATGGGATAATTAAACAATCCAAGGTTAATATCATCTTCTGCAACTTCCTTGGTAAGCTTATCCTTGTACGCATGTGCGCGTTTTAGTAATCCCAATGGGGTAACGTTATTTAAGATAGATTGCAGCTCACCATGCATTTCTATGTCTGATTGACGATAAAATACCAGTCGATCAAACTCTTCTTTAGTAAGAAATCCTTTAAGAAGCGCGAGCTCATTTAAAACCAATGCTTCAATGTTTCCGGATAAATGTTTTTTATCTTGTATCGTTGTCAGTCCATGCATATCAGCCACGAACAAGAAGCACTCAAATGACTTAACAATTTTTATAAATTGCGCCACTGCTCCTAAATAATTCCCAATGTGAAGCGTCCCATCACCGCTGGGCGTTATCCCAGACACAACTCTTCTCTTCTCCCGCACGACTCCAATTTCAATCACATCCGCAGCTTTTGCTTTCGTAAAACTTACTAAATCTTTCGGAGAAATTTTTAAATCATATTCCGGACTTCCTGTACCCAAATATACAAACTCTTTTTCTAAAATAGTTTTATCCATCAACATCAAAAAGTCAGGATTATACAGTGATACATACCCTACCTCGCACCCGGTCAGTTGCAACACCTCGGTGGGCTTACACATTCGTATTGTGTTAACACTAAGTAGTTGTTTTATTTTTTCTTCTGACAATTGGTGATCATCCCGTCGGAGGACCGCCACATTCCCCTTCTCTGTTTGAAAAATAAGTGTTGATACTCCTTGATCAGCGGCAATTCCTAGATACGCAAGTCCTTCTTCAACAGTTTTGATTGGGGGATGTTTGATTATTTCATACTGAAATTTACTTATTTTCAGTGCATCAATTGTGTGCAAATATTTATCAACGCTTACCGTTGGCACAACGATTGCAAAGTCACCAACAACTCCATTGTTTACCAAAGGAATATCCTTTCCCTCCATGGACATTCCCATTATTTTTTCTGTTGCCGTCCCGAATGCTCTCCCAATAGTCAGGACAGATGCATCGATATAATAAGGGATGCCTAACCCAAGATAAGGTACCATGCCAACGCGTACATCTAAGATCTTCAACTCATCTTCCGATGCAAATTGAAGCTCTTTGACACCTGCGAGGGCTTTTAACTTTTCTAATTCAACTTTGCTATCCGCTCGTTTCACCGCTGCAATAATTCCTTTTTCAGTGCGATAAAGAATAGTAGTCATTGCTTGTGACATCGGAATTCTGTGAAATGCTGCGTGCGAAGCAACATCCGGCAGTAAATCTTCCGGCAATGGAATAAATTTGTATTCCACCTTTTTCTCTTTCAATATTTTTTCGATTTTATCTTTTAAATTCATAGATATTTTTACAAATTTTCACTCAAATTGTACTTTAACTCGCGTACCAAAAGCTGTCGCGATACGCTTGAGGAGATCCATGGATACATTCTCCGTCATCCGTTCAATCCGAGAAATAACGGCTTGCGTCGTCTTGGCTTTCGTAGCCAAGTCTCCTTGGGTCATTTTTTTACGCAATCGTTTAGCTATAATTTGTCGTGCTACTTGATACTCCACTTCAGATGCTTCCCATGCCGTACGAAAAGCAGGGTCTTTCAAAGACTCTTCAAGATGATCGTGTACGGTATAGATTCTTCTTGCCATATATAAAGAATATATCTCAAAAGATATATATTGTCAATACGTTTTTAATCGCGAAAGCGCTATCGCTACTCCACCGATTGCTCATATGCCTGCTAAAAATCTTATAGCCTCCTTATTGTAACAAATGCACAGTAAATCTGCGTACACAGCTAAGCCTATACGCCAATACTCCCTGCCTTTTGTTTTTATCATATGTTTCACATATCCTCCTTTCGGACATTTCTATCTTGGCGCTCCAACATGACTAATCCGATACGTCTTAATTTCATCACTTATTTCACAAGATGCGCATGTTCGAGTTGTTATATCGCGTGTATCAACTTCTACGCTTGACCGTGCGAGTCGAACACTTGTACAACCACGCGCATGGACGAATCGCTGCCCTTCAAAAAATTGGTACCCCGCTTCATCTAAGTGCTCCCCTAAGCTCCGCAAGCCTCGTTGTATTTTTCTCACTTCAATACCTTTCATAAAAATCACCTCCTTTCAAAAATATTTATCAGTTGTTGAGTTAATGAAAACTCAACGGTGACTCGATGTGTATATATTTCAATTCTCGGGTCACGTTGCAGTCATCACATTTTTCTTTTTCTATAGTTATATGCCCCACATCTCTCATCGTTAAAAATCCAAATCCTAATCGCCCCTCACAGCTCCGCTTATGTCTCTTCGTCAACTTTGTGAACGTATTTTCTATTCCCAGCACAATACCTAAAACACCGTCCCTTGCTCGTAATTTTCCTGCCATACTACCCACCTCCTTTCATAACGACTTTAAAAAGTCGTAAAAAATATTTATTCCTCCAACATCGGAAAATAACTGATCCAACGATTTTCGAACCGGCGAATGTACATCAGGATCCACAATACTATCGGGATGTTCCAGCGCTGTATTCATAGAAATATCCCCTCCAGAAAGCATGTGGTATGGAGGTGTGTGATGAGTAGTTATATACTGTATTGTTGGAAGTGTCCTGCGACTCCCATCAAGCCTCAAGAATGGTTGAAGACGACGGCGCAAAGGATAAAATGCAGTTTCTGAGTCTGCTCCAAAAGAAACAAGCGCTGAGGCATCACTGTTCGTTTCGACAACCTCGTGAATAAATGGGTGAAGTGCGGCATACCTACCAAATCTATTATCACCCTTTCGGTGTCGGGCCATATCCCTCAAATGTTTTCTGCTCTTCCCCGCGAAAATTGTGGCAACGAATTCGGCAAGTTTAAAGACAGGACTCCGAAGCAGCTCTGGCGTTATTTTGTTATCGTCTGAAAAAACAATGTCTGATACTATATTTGGATGAAACCTACGAATATAGGTTTTGGCGGCGCTCACAAATAAATCACTTTGATTCTCTACTTTTTTTCGATCTAACCTATTCAAACGAATACCGGCTTCATTCATGCTCAAAAACTCAATCTGTGGCACACTTACCTTAGACGGTAATTCTCCAACTCTGTTCACCTCAATTGCTCTAAGTAGTTCTG
Source organism: uncultured Gammaproteobacteria bacterium (assembly GCA_964358845.1). GTDB lineage: Bacteria > Patescibacteriota > Microgenomatia > UBA10105 > UBA927 > UBA927. The sequence continues at coordinate 4,580 of CAYHQC010000010.1, forward strand.
CTATTCGTATACTCGGCAAAAGGTACGAAAGAGCGGCAACGGGCATTTCTTCTGTCGCACCAAAGACTGTTCGAAGAACTACGTTCCTACCGTGTTTGGGCTGTTGAGATAACTTGCTAGAAATATCAATCGCTGTTTGCACACCACCCGCATCAATGGATGAGAAAAGTCGTGGTGGTCGCTTATCAAACGTCGCAAGCAGCGTCTCCAATATATTTGCTGCACTTTTGGTAAAGCCCACTTCGGGCTGTATGAACGGAAGCTCATGCAATGACTGTTGCTCATTACCAAGTAAACGCAATGGAGAACTCCGCAACGCTCGTGTGAATCTTCCATCCTGATTTGAGCTGCCAAACTTCCCCTACGCCGCTATGCCGACGAAGGGGCTCCGTTTCTTCTCTTAGTTCCTTTTTCATACATTTCTCCTGTGACTTTTAATAAGAGCAACGACAAAATCAGCGGTAATATTTTTTAATTCACTTGTCGTCATACGACCAGTGATGTATTCATTTCTCATTTTTTCAACAAATCCATCATCAGGATGATGATTTTGAAGTAGCGAAAACACCGAACATATTTCTGGAATCCCGCCAAATTTTCTATGCTCTTCAAGCGAGCTCACAGCACCCGTATACGCTCTACCGATCTTTTTTCGTATCATCTCTTCACTATCGCTTAAATAAATTGCGGTATTCGGTTTAGATCCGGACATTTTTTGTTCAGGGTCTAGAAGACTTGGTTGAAACTTTACGACGAACTCACTAGGTGGGATCATGCCGAGTTTTATTGCCACATCTCGAGCCAAGAGTATATATGGGTGTTGATCTATGCCGACGGGGATAAGGGTGGGTTTGGGTCCCCCAAATTCTGGAAGTTGCGGCAAGAGAATTTGTGTAAGCTGTACGACTCCGCGATAGAATATCTGTCCGACGTTTATGAGAGACTCCTTACCAAACACCGCTTCCACCATATCGTAAGTGACTAATCGACTTATACTCATCGCAAATCGATAAATAATTGGTGTCTCTGTAATAAGATATATTTTTGTTTTTTCAGGAATAAATCCAAACGCTTCGATATCTGGCAGTATCTGTTCGATCGCTATTTTCTTACTTGCCTCTATAGATTGAGCTTTTCCATCAATATACGATTCATCATTGGTCAACGGTATCTGGACGTCTGCGCCTAATTTTTGGAGATCAACAAGTACGTCAAAGAGTGCCTTGTGACCCAAATGCAACGGTGAAGATGGATTAAGTCCTGATACGACGGTAAACGGCTTTCTTCGCACGATACACTCGATAATGGGTTCGATGTCTAGATGCGCAAATGCAAACCCTCGACGCATGGAACGAAATATATATTCATCCGGCAAATACGCCTTCACACGATCAAGGCTGGACAATCCATTCTTCTGCGCTTCTTTCTTATAATACGCACGAAGCATTTGCGCTATTTTTTGTTTTTCTTGATATTCTTCAGAATATGTTTTCATATGTTGTATCCTTCCTAAAATGTTTTGCGAGATTAATAATATTTTTGAGATCCCCAACTGGATCTGGTAATCCTGCTTGTTTAGGTACAAAAGACGCCTTGATAAGTTCTTGAGTGCGTTCAAGAGATGTTTTTCCCAAAATAATCCGATGATCCTGCAATTTATTACTTCCTGCTTTATATGGCGTGAGTCCGAATTCTTCGATTTCTGGGTGTAACAAGAAGTACATAAAGTCTAGCCCTAATGGATAGGTTGGTGTTAAATAAATACTTTTGTAACATTCTCTTTTCAGTTCTTTCGCAATCAGTTGAGCGGCTTCATCGTAAAACCGCTCTCGTGGTGGCCCAACTTTTATATCAAGCAACAACGATGTTGCTATGGCCTCTGTTGCGTATTTGTATGCAGTTTTATCTTCTTGTCTGATGCGATTTTGGAGGACTGTTTTTTGGAGCATCGATTGAATTTTTGGCGACTGTGTCACAACATCCTGCACTTGTTTAATCAGCTCTTGCACATAAGGCTCTTGAAACAACTCACTCATCAACTGCACGCGGATAGCAAGGTGGTATCTTTTGATAATTTCATATATTTGATCCAGTCTCTTCTTCCCTTCAGCCAAAATTGTTTGCGTGTCACCAGAAGAAGTGTTGATCGTTGAGGCAGCATCCGCAATCAGAATTGTAGACTCCACACCCATCACTTCTTTTTGAAGCAATGCTATAAACAAATAATATTTTAAAGAGTCGATAGTGATGCCAAATAAATCGTATGTCTCTCCATATAAAATCTTTATCGTATCTTTTTTAAACACATCAAAAACTTCCCGTTTTGAAGGGAAATAACTATGTATCAAACTACGATAATTTTTTACTATTTTCATAGGTGGGATCATCAGGATTCGAACCTGAACAAAGTGTTCTGGAGACACTTGTGCTACCGTTACACCATGAACCCAAAATTACTTTCTCGGCTTTCGCCGAGTGTTTAATGCCAGAGACCAAATGTTCCTACAGCATCAGAAAATCTTTGTGTTCGATCAGATTCTTCAACAGAATGACACTCAAAACATTCAAAAACTTCAATAGTATGATTCATATCGTCTTTTCTTGTCGAGAATACTATGTCTCCAGTTAATGTACATTCAGGATTATGTGAATGATTAGCAACTCTTCGTCTGCGTGATCGCTCTTCGTTCGCCTTAGTCCGTTCCGCAAAATAAGATCGAATTTGAGACTCTACTTTATTTAACTTCATAGGTTTCACCTCCTTTCAAAAAATATCTTTTTATTCAATCAACAATATCTACCGCTCTTGAAACACCTTCTTTCGCAAACAACCTGTACATCTAATGTAGGTAGTGTTAGCAAAACCACCATCATGTACTCCCCAAGATCCTCCGCCACCATACACATACACTCTTTCAGCTCCAATCTGTAAATAATCCGCTGCCTCAGCAAGAGCCTTACCATTAGCAGGGCATGATTTTGCATGATCAAAAGAAACCATGGCATCTCCTGCCGTAACTTCTTTAGGTTGTAGAAATTGCATAATAATTGCTACTATTCTTTCTTTCATATTTTTTACTCCAAAACCACCATCCTCCCCATCTTCCCTCTCGCCTTACCTACTATTCGTAGCGCGGCTCGAGGAGCGATGTTGGGCGGATTGATCGGCAATTAAGCTCATAAATAAGCATTTATTCGCAAAATTGCCATCAAAAAAAGCCCTTGCAAATCCACGAGATGAAACTCATGAATCTACAAGGGCTCTCAAAAGAGAACGGTACCACCTTGCTTATCGCCTACAATAATCCCGGCAAATGCCGGGAGATGTAAGAAATATCTTTACATGCTCCGCTTATGGCGACACATGGTGCTATATTTTTACAGTCTAGCTTCTGTACGAGACATCTCTTGACTCGCACTGAGCTTGTCGAAGTGTAGCCTCATCAGCGCTTGATATTTCTATCAAAAAGGAAAGTCCCAATCAACTCACCCCTGCGCTTTTATTTACTTGTGAACATGTAGTATACCATATTTGTCAAATTTATTCAGAAAAATCGTATATCCTCACTCCTGGAATTTTCTTAAAATGTTTTGTATTGAGCGTTGCCACTTCTGCTCCAATTTCTATTGCTGTAGCGGCGATAATATAATCTCCCATAGACAGATGTTTTTCTCCATCTCTAAATATCTCTCCTGCGCGTTTTGCAATCTCTTCTGTTAATACAATTCTTCGAAAATACGCCAACGTTTGAATCATTTTTTTAACTTTTTGTGGATCTCTCGTGCTTGTACCCGAATAAAGCTCAATTATAACTACTGTTGGAATAAACAATTCAGCTTCAGATATCTTATATTTAATAAACCGCTCCCAGTTTGGACCACCACGAAGATTGTCAATAATAATACTGGTATCAACAACTACTTTCATAAATCCTTATCCCACTTCCCTAAATAATCAGCGGACCCTTTTTTTCTGAGAGGATTATTATTTGAATCAAAATCCTTAAAAATTCCAGCAGATGCTTTCATGGCTTTTTCCAATCCTTTCCAATCTGTCTTGGTAGTTTTAGGGATGATCTCAGCTACTTCCTTTGCGTCTCTCACCACGGTCACTTTTGCTCCTAATGCCACCTGATTTAACAGGTCAAAAAAATTATTTCTCGCAGCTGTTGCCGAAACTCTAATCGTATTCATATACATTGATTTTAGATGCCAACGTACACCTTGTCAATAGATATTCTCATAATGTGTCAGGTGTGGCACATGATTTTCCTCCATTCGTCGGCTCCCTATGATCGCGACGCGATGTCATTGGTACTGCATGGAATAAGCATGCCATGTTAATCGATAGGCTTGATATTTTTCATCATCTTTTCTGAACAATCTATAAAAAAATGTTGCATGCTCTTCCAATCCAACGGCTGAAGCATAACAGGAAATATTTTTATCAAATTAATATTCTTCAGTGCATATGCATAATGTAAATCCGCAATACCAATGTCTTTTTTTTGCGCAAGTATATACAAATCATCAAATGTATACGTCGAATGGTGAATAATCCAGTACAAATCTATAAAATCCTTTGCCTCTGTTCTCCCGTATATTGCAGTCACTTTATTTGACCCGATATTTTCTAAAGAGTCGATCTTCACAATCCCATTTGTCTTTAAATTACCGATATGAATCGGGATATCGCGAACAACGTCCACTTTCAATATCAAATTATCCGCCCCGATAAAAAAGTACTCCAAAAATGCATCAGCAGACCGCTGTGATTGAATCGTCCAACCCACATCATGCACGATTCTCAATATGGTACGGTTCACATCATCCATGTCTATGGTCGCTGCATTGGTGAATAGATCCAAATCTACACTCTCCCGATGCTGAAAATAAAACCGAGCAAGCGCAGTGCCTCCGGTCAGGTAAAACGAATTCGCAAACTTGCTGGAAAAAAATTTCCCAAGAAACGCATCCTGCATGGCATAGTTAGGCTGTCCCATACGATGCTCCCTCCCATACAAACAACGCATATTCCCATACACGCCGTAATTGCGGTCGAAGTTGAAGTTTTGGAAACCACTGTTTTAATTCTGCATACGATATATACTTCCATACATCATTATATGCAGCATGCCCGACAATCCGAGACATCATCCAAATTTTTTCTGCCTCGTTTTCCCCAGCCAAAATCCGCCGGACATCATCCTCCGTCAAATCATAATCCCACAAAAAATACGGCCGTTTTGAAAATGCTTTTTGCATGACCCCATTGTATCACGAGGTTGCAGAAGACTCTGAACGATTACTCGAGATAACGGACACGGCGATGTCTTTCACCTGTCGCGTTGCCTCATCGAGCTGCTTTTTAAGCTGTGCTATTTCCGCTACTTGCGTCTTATTTATTGCTTCCAACGATTCTATTTTCAGTCCAGCCATTTGCATATCATTCTCTGCTTGTTGCTTGATTTGAGCAAGTATAACCTCCGCATCTTTTTTCGCTTCCGCAAGTGCTTTTCCCACTACCTCTTTGACCATTTTTTCTGCTTCAATAGGTGCCTGAGCCACCTTTTTTCTAAGCTCTTCCAATTCTTTAACCAACGCGGTCTTTGCTCCTGCTTCTTCCGCAGTTTTCCGCTCACGGGCAAGTTTTTCTGATTCTCGCTCGTCGGTATCGCGTTGTTTTTGAAGTTTTTTCTCATACGCATATTCTTCGTCGTCTCGCACGCGCTTGCGAGCTGTTTCTTGGGCATACATCTTTTCTTCTTGCGCCCACACGTCTTCTTGTTTCTTTTGCGTTTCTAATAATCGATACAGTAATCCTGCCGTCAGTTTTATCTTTTGGGTTTCTTCCAACTCCTTCTTAGCTATCACGATTGCTTTCTGAACAGTCGTGAGTGTTTCCGCTTCCTGGGTCAGCCGATCAGCTACCTCGTTGACCGCCTGAGTAAAGGAAAGTTTGAGCTTAGAAAGATCTGTGGTAATTTTTTCAACGGTCTGGCTTGATGCAGCGGCAACAACCGCTTTCTCTTCCTGATATCCCAAAGATGGCACTACACCAGCTTGAGCTTCCACTAACAACTCTTGATAGGCGGCAAGGATTTCATTCTTGGTATTCTTTTCACTGACAGATTTCATATTTCGAGGCATAGTGGGGGCTATTGTAGTAGGACGATTAGCAAAATGCAAATTTTAGTCTTGTCCAATCGAAGAAGATACCATAGGGTTTTCTGCAACTAACCGAAAAATGATACCGTCGGTTGCACGAAAAACGTGAGTCATCAGATATACTTGATTCTGCAATGAACACAAGTATGGACGACTCACGTCTTCTTAATATTAGTCAATTGAAAGACTTTTTAACATCCTCTCAACAGGTAACTATTCAGCTGGAATCTATTGGAGAAAAATATCAATGCATTGATCGAACAGTTGATCGCCTTTTTTACAAGAAGCTGTCTCGAAAAGACAAACATATTGTGTATGTCTATTTACGAAAGTTAACTGGGTACAAAAAAGCCCAACTGTTGAGACTCATCAAGCGAGCCGTGTTAGGTCGCCTTACTCGTACAGAATACAAACGAAAAAATCCAAATCGTATTTATACAAGTAGCGATGTAAAGCTTCTGGAAAAAACAGATGAACTACATCTTCGAATGAATGCCATTGCTACGCATGAAATACTTCGACGAGAATGGGAAGTATTTCATCATCAAAATTATGAGCGGATCGCCAGATGTTCAATTTCTCATGTGAACAATTTAAGAAAACATCCAATATATGTATCCTCTTGGGTCAACGGAACCAAAGCGAGAAATATAGGCATTGGAACGACTAAACCGCCAGAACCAAACAATCTACCATGCGCCATTCGTATTGATACAGTCCATCAAAGGGATGTTTTTCATATCAACGCAGTCGATGAAGTTACCCAGTGGGAGATTGTGGTCTGTGTGCCGGTAATAGCAGAGTTTTGTATGAAACCAGCACTGGAACTGCTCCTTGATCAGTTTCCATTTGGTGTCTTTAATTTCCATTCAGACCGAGGAGGAGAATTCATCAACTATACCGTTGAGGCGATTCTCAACAGATTACTCATCAAACAAACAAAATCTAGATCTCGTCATTGTAATGACAATGCGTTAGTAGAATCCAAGAACGCATCAGTAATCAGAAAAAACATGGGATATTGTCATGTAAACCAAGGAATGGCAACAGAGATTACGACATATTATACAAACTTTTTAAATCCATATCTTAATTTTCATAGGCCTTGTTTATATCTTACAAAAACAACATGCGATGATCAGGGAAGAGAACGGAGAGTATATGGTGAAACAATGGTTCCGTATGACAAACTAAAACAGATTGCAAAAACAATACAAAAGCCATTACTCAAATCCTCGACCTCATGGAAAAAACTTGATACAATTGCATTACAATACAGCGACAATGAATTTGCTGAACTGGTAAGAAAAGAAGAACGAAGAATATTTAACAAGATCTATTTTAGCAAGAATCCGTAATCTGTGACACACCGATTATGGTATCATTTTTCGATTAGTTAAGACTACAACTTGTAAGGGTTTTTGAGTCATGTGTTAAATAATAAATGCTGCTCGAATTTTTCTTGCAGGTCTGCTTGAACGAAGCATGATTCGCTCTGTTTTTAAAAATTGCTTTTCGTCTGCTTTATCAACACACTGTTTCATCCCATAAGACGATCCAAGCACGACTCGAAAATTAGTTTTTGGTATTTTAAACTCAACACCGCCAACGTGTTGTCTTCCGTTGTTTACTTCTTCAACACCAAAATATCGAATAGTTTTTGTTTTTAACTCAGGTTTACCCATATCTTCCTCCAATAAGCCCTATAGTACTCTCTCTCTCTGAAAGTCAAACCCTGATTGACAAATTATTTTTCTCGTTATAATATTGTTATAACGCCCTCCAGATTTTACTTCTCGCCTTTCCTACTATTCGTAGCGCGACTCGAAGAGCAATCTTAGGCGGGCAAGAAAGGAAAAATATCTATGTTACAAACAATTACTCAAGTAGGCAACTCAGCCGGCCTCATCTTATCCAAGCCACTTCTTGAAGAAGCACAGATAAAAATTGGAACAAAAGTAAATATTTCTTATAAAGCAGATATGGGTGGATTATTTATTGAGATACCCAATAAACAATTGTTATCAAAATCTTCAGAGTTCAACACATGGTTACATCAGTTTATGAATGAAAATGGAGAAATTCTCGATGAACTTGCAACACGTTGATATTATGGATGCCATCCGCGTCCATGCAGCAATTATCGCTCGCGCAAAAACAAAAGCTGGTGTGAGAGACTTTGCCCTCCTCCATTCCGCTGTCGAACGATCCAAAGCAACCTATGATGGGAGAGACTTATATCCCACGCTTTTTCTTAAAGCAGGTGCACTCCTACAATCCATCTGTCTTAATCACGCATTTACTGATGGGAACAAACGTACTTCGTGGGCTATCACGCATAAATTTCTCTGGATGAATGGGTATATATTGAGATCAACACGATTTGAAGCCGCGGACTTTATGGTACAAATAGACAATCAAAAACCAAGCCTCAAAATCATTGCTTCTTGGTTGAAAATACACTGTTTCAAACGATAAAATATGTCTGACACACTTCTTCGCTCACTTTTATTTTTCAACACACTCTTTATCCAAATCCTATGGATGCTTACCACACCAAAAACGCACCTTACGACATTTGTCAAAACGTATACACACATCCGATCAGTTCCCATTGTGCTTTTTACAGTATTTTGTACAGTCCAAATAATTTTTTATACACAACTATCCATGCCATTTGTATCTGAGCGATATATATTTTTCGAAATAATCGGCTCACTTGTAGGCTTTATAGGAATGGCGCTTGCCTCATGGACTAAAATTACTATGGGGACCAACTGGGGCAGGCCCGCTCAGCATGATAAAAAAGTGCAATCAAACCTCGTTACTTCAGGACCCTTTCGATTCACTCGTAATCCTATTTATGTAGGACTTCTCCTTCTCTTTATTGGTCAACAAATAGCACTCCATAGTTATGTTATTTTCACTACTCCCCTATTTTTCTTTGTCATACAAAAAGCAGTACGTGTTGAAGAAACATTACTAGAAAAATATTTCGGCAAAGCATATCTTGTATATAAAAAACGCGTCCCACGCTTCCTATAAATTCTCCCCCTAACTTCTCCTGCGAAGCAGGATCTGGCTTCGCCAGACTTTAAACTGCTAAAATAGAACTATGGACATCGGCAAGCTCTCTTACTACTCTCGCAAACTCCATCGTTGGAGTCTTTTGTTTGTTATCGTATTGGGGCTTGTCCAAATGATGACCGGACTCGCCTTGAGATATCCAGAATTCTTCTCTTTCTTAGATCAAGGCAGTATGCGCCTGCTCCATTTTCAAACCGCCTCATACTTCTCGATAGCATTTGGCATCCAAATGCTCACGGGTGTCATTATGTATCTCACGCCATGGCTTCTCAAACGGATGAGTAAGCCCGTACAACCCACAAAGCTCTCAAATTAATCTTTTGCTCAATTGTCCCCCATCAGTTATAATAGTCTAGCAAGAAATAAACATTCTATAATTTCATTCGTAGATTTGTCATTTGCAGATTTGTTTATTTCTCAAGTCGCGGGGTAGTGTAAAGTTGCACAGGAGGCTCAAATTGGGCCCACCAAGAAGTAATTCTTTGTGAGAATTTGGCTATATCGGTGAAACCCTATCAGGCAATACCGAGGGAAGGCCGCCAATCATTATTGTGTTTTTAATGAAAGCGTGCCCCCGTAGAGACTACACGCCGAACCCCTCCGAGCAAGAGGGTGATGATATAGTCCGACACTCTAAGTAATTGGAGATAACAGGTGCATAATCTCCTAGGCTGGGTGCGATTCCCAGCCCCGCAACATATAAATAAAACCCTCCTCGTGAGGGTTTTAATTTTATCTATCGCTGGGATGAGCAGTTTACTCCGAAAAATTTGTCTTCAAATTTGTTTGGAGATTCCTAGCCCCGCAACTGAGGGCATTATATAAAAAAGACTCCTGAGATGGAGTCTTTTTTATACCGCCCTCATGAGGATGGTGTGAACAAAGTTCACATAATATCCTCAACCGATTACAATTAACTCATGTTTTATGTCTATATCCTCCAATCTTTAACAAAACAAAACTGGCTCTATAAAGGTTCAACGTCTGATCTTAAAAAGAGAGTCTCAGAACACAACTCTGGCAAAAATTTCTCTACTGCTCCTTATACACCTCTTAAGCTCGTTTACTATGAAGCATATTTACTTAAGACAGACGCCGAAGCAAGAGAACGGTATTTAAAAACATCTATGGGAATGAGGGTGATCAAAAAACAATTGAAAAATTATCTTCATAGACAATAGACTCTAATTTCCTGCTCACTCCTTTTTCTTAGTGTTATACTTCTTTTATGTCCCAGCTAAGATATGCGGTGTGGTATGAGCCGACGGGTGAAGTTTATGATATTTTCAATAAAATTATCCGACAATTAGCGGTAATGTATCATTCGCCAGTCTTTGAACCACACATCACCCTTCTTCTCGGTGGTACATCAATAAGCCTTGCTACCATAACAAAGAAACTGGAAAAAGTCATATCCACGACCATTCCCTTTGAGACGCACTTTACTTCATATAGCTACATTGACGAATACTTCAAGTGTATTTTCGTTCAGATCGAGAAATCTTCTGGCATCATGGATTTTGCCAATGCAATTCAGAGCGAAATAAACGGTCAACCCATTCACGATTACACACCGCACCTTAGTCTATTTTATGGTCAACTGCCGGTTGCAGAAAAAGAAAAAATTATTGAAAATTTGGAGAATGTGAGCAAAAAATATTTTACAATTGCTAAAGTTCATATCATCGAATATGAGTTAGGAAAGCCACCAGAGTCATGGAAGAAAGTCGCATCGATTCCCCTTTAGGCGCCTTCGGTCAAATACTAGATCTGATTTTTTGTAATCCCCGCGGTTTAGGGAAATCTTACAAAACAAATAATGCTACACTAATCTCATATGGCCACTTCCCGATCTACCAAAAAATACCCTAATTACACCCTTTGGCTTCTTTCGTTTCTCGCAATAAATATTCTCGTCTTAGATATCATTGTTGTGAGTAAGCTTCTCTACGGCGGAACTGTTCTTGGGACTACCACAAACGATACGTGTCCCACCGCCTGTATTAATCGCATCAATCAAGCGACAGGAAAAACAGTGACGAGTAGTGCCAAAGAATACTTTGTGCCATTAGGCACTGGCACAAATGTCACCGACGACTGGACGGATGTAGCTGGTGCGAGCGCGTACATCGATACGAGCCTCTATGGAAAGGTCAAAGAAGCGCGATTTGAAGCAACCGTCGTTACCCCAGCGGGAAGTCAACGCGTATGGGTGCGTCTCTTCAACGCCACAGATAAGCATCCCGTATGGTATTCAGAAGTAACTACCGATACGTCTGGCGCACAGCTTCTCACTTCCTCCACTATAACTCTGGATAAAGGAAACAAGCTCTATCAAGTTCAAATGAAGTCACAATTAAAAGGGCTAACGAACCTCAATCAATCCCGCGTTCACATAACCACACAATGATCATCTTGATTTAAAT
>CAYHQC010000011.1:0-15491 GCA_964358845.1 uncultured Gammaproteobacteria bacterium
TTAAACCTGCCTTGTGAAGGGCAACAGTCATATTTTCGCGATTAAAAAAGAACAAGTGTTGGGGAGGGATAAAAAACGTCCACCGACGTCCAAATATCTTTGCGGCAAAACTTTTTGAATCTCCTGTGGCGATAATCATTACCCCATCATCCGCAAGATAATTTGTAAGTTGTTTCATATCGGAAATGGGATCGGATAAATGTTCAAACACATCAAACAAACTAATTACATCGAATGATTTCGCTTTGTATGAAACCTCAGTAATAAGTCCCTGTTTAATTCGTTTGTCTCCAACAAGCTTTTTGGCCTGTAAAACGGCATGTTCTGACGCATCAAATCCGTGAGCCTCATATCCGTTCTGTACGGCAAGCTCTACCGCGTATCCATAGGCACATCCTACATCAAGAAACGTGCCCGTTGATTTTTGCGGCTTAATGAATCGCATAAATTTCAGAAGATTTTTTGTGATATAGGCTTTATCTCTCCCATAATCAGCATACGCACTTCTTGTAGGATCACCGGTAAAGTAGCCCCGAGAATAATGTTTGTGAACAAATGATTGATATTTTTCGGCAAGATCAGTCCGAATTAACCCGCAGTGCATACACTTATACAAGTCGTACCCATTTTTATGAAGATACATATCTGTCGGTGAACCGCAAAGATAGCACTTCATACGCGTAAAGAGAGCTCACCATCAGTACGGGTCCATAGCTGCATCGCCTTATTACGCGACGCGAGTATACGCGGCAATTGAAGCAGAGCATCAACAAATCCTAAAATCATCATAAAATCTCCGTAAAATAATGCTTGGAGTAATCGAACAGGTGTCCAAACAATATGTAACAAGAGTATACGAAAATCTGAAAGGTTTTTCCAGATGAAGAAAAACTGATTACGATACGCTATCCGGTTCACATCAAAAGATGAATAACTTGTTTTTATCTTTCCCTCTTCATGAAAATGTCCGACGATACTTTTCGGTTCAAATAGTGTTTTGAGCCCCGCCTTTCTTGCGGTATACGAAAGATCTATATCTTCCCAATAAAAGGGATTGTACGACGTATCCATGCCGCCAATTTCATCCCACATCGCTTTTCTGTACGCTCCGCTTCCACCGGATACCCACGCCGTCACACCCTTAGTCACATTGCCTTTACTGTGAATGAAATATCCTTTTTCCCACCACGCGAGTCCCCTCCCGCGTTCTACAATACCCTCTTTCTCATGACTTCTCTCTAAGCATCCTACTGCAAAAATGCTCGGGTCATCAAAATGCGGCAAGAGTGCATCCAAAAAATTCTTGGTAGGCCGCACATCGGTATTTAATAAAACTACAATATCGCCTGTAGCGCGTGCCACGCCACTATTGACGTTTCCGGAAAATCCCTGTTGTTTGACGTTTGTAACCACAATCACATCTGGAAATTTTTCTTTTAGCATCAAAACAGATCCATCAGTCGACGCATCATCAGCGACTATAATCTCAGCACCATTGGACGCGCGAATTACTTCGTCAAGATTTTTACTAAGCAATTTCTCCCCATTCCAATTAGGTAAGATGATACTGACACTATATTTATCTATTTTTTTCATTCTTTTTATTTTACAACGCCTGATACCGCAATGTAACGGTGTGCTCGCCCTTTGGGACTGCCACTGCTTGAAATAGCCCGTTTACTCTAAAAAGCAGTGTACTTACGCCATCAATATTCGCCTTCCACCCGCTGTCATATCTATTAAGAATCACAAGCAATCGTTCGTTTGTCGCAACAGTATTTATAGTCATCGCGTTGTCAGAATATAACGTAATGGAAGCAAATTCATCTGTAGATACTATCGGCTGTTTTACGTCATCGCTCGTTGTAAGGTATGCTCGGCTTAATCCTTTACTGTACTTGTAGACCTTTGTTTCACCTTCTTCAAACACTTTCACAAAATCAGAATTATATATCTCATCAAGAGTTAATACATAGCGTACGTTAAGATATGGTAATAAAGGGTTATTCAAATCATGCAACGTAAATATCCTCTGTAACGCTCCGCTATTTACTCCGTTAGAGCCATATAAAAAGGTCACATAATCAGTAGGATAAAGCGGGTCGTATCCTTCAATGCTCTCTATCCCAAAGTAGCCGCTGGTGTTTGGCGGCAGAATCCTATCATCCATGCTCATAACACGAAAAGGCTTTTTTTGCGCTTGTAAAAATGATATGGTTTTGGTCAGCGGAAAGAAATATTCTCTGGGAGTAAATGGTGTAAATTTCCAACCAAATCGAAATAAATCAAGAATAGAAAAACAAATAATTATTCCAATCAACACACGCCCATCCAGCCTCTTGACCAGCTTTTTCATCCAAAGTAACCCTCCAAAACCTATAAATAATGCGAAAGGGACAATAAGATTGCGTTTTGCAATCGTAAGATTTGTAAGCATCTCAGCGTTCGTTGTGGTGCTTCCAAAAACCCATACACCAATAAAGATAATTAAAAATACAATAGAAATAACGCTATACAATCTCATCAATCTTGAAAGCTTCTTTGTTGCCAGCGCCTCAAGCCCAAACGCCGCCAGAATAGCAAGCGATAAATCAACGAGTACCAATAACCTTGTCGGTTGTAATGACGAAAAAATTGGGATAGGCAAACTGTATAAAATGCGGGTGAGAGGACTCTCTATCATAAAGACCAATGAAACGATGAGTACAAAACTCCAAAATGAAAGCACCCCGCCCAAAAATAAAGAAGAGACGGCCAAAACAAGTGGAGCTATTCCTACATATCCTATAAACTCACCATAATTCCATACGCCATAATAATTAAGCGTTGAAGGGTTCCCAAAAAAGTCAGGAACGAGAAATTGCAAAAGGTGTTGCGGCGGCAATAACCAGCCAGCTATATTTGTCAGATTAACCGGTAGTGATCTGGCAGTCTCAAAATAAAATCGCATGAAAGGTACCCATATGATTGATGAGGTAAGAAGTGCTACTGCAAGCGACACCATGATATGTATCGCAAGACGTGTTCGCCAAACTGTCCTCCAAAAGCGATATATGCCATACAAAAATGCAACGAACATGCCGTAAAGAGCTATCTGCACATGCCCGGAAATAAGCAATAATGCACCCGATAATCCAAGCCATAAACATGAATTGATGATACCAAACCATGAAGCATTTTTATCCTCAAGAAGTTTTTTCGTCTTATCAATCCTATAAAGAAGCAGATGAATAAGACCTGCTGTCCATACAATAGTTCCCCATGTAAGCCACGCTATAGAAAATCCGCAAAATGCCCAGACGACCGCACCAAAATATGAACTCGTTTGCGACAGTTTCAAATTATTGAGATACATATATAAAAATAATGCCCCAAAAAATGACTGCAGCATAATAAGAAGTGTCCACGAAAAAGAAAAGTCAAAAAATCTAAAAAGAACATTTGTAGGTTGATACGCGCCTGCTTGAATGTTTGCCGCAAGCGGTGTTCCCAAAAATGAATACGGATTCCAGCCCGGTATCTCGCCTTTATTCCATTGGTCCATTGCTATTTTCCGCCATGGAATTTGCTGACGCACAGGATCAGTGATAAGAAAGTTTTTAAACGGGACGCCTCTTGGATTTGTTTCTGCATACAAATCACGCCATGGATGATAGAGACCGACAAGCGTATCTGTAGGAGCAGGAATTAGTCCAAAGAACAAGCTTTTATAAAAAAATCCCATTACTGTCAAAATAAGGACAACGATTGGCAGTAGAAAATAAAATCGATTCATATAAATTATTTACAGACGCTATCAAGAAGTTTATCAAATGCGTTCGTAAATACTTCTGGCGAATACAAAATACTTGTCTCCTGTGCTTTTTTGGAAAGTCTCATATAGAGTGAACTGTCTTCAATAATAGTACGTGTCTTGGTGGTAAGTTCATCAATAGTCTTCCATAGCATTCCGTTTTCATCATCCCGCACAATCTCAACCTGACCACCGCCTCGATACACGATGGGCACAGCCCCAGCGCTCATGGCTTCAACAGTCGAAATGCCAAAGTGTTCCATAAATTGCGGATCATTCTCTCCAAAACCAGCCGCGTGCCAATAAAGAGAAGCTTTTTTATATAACAAAAGAATTTCTGCATGAGAAATATTTGGCAGTAAAGAAATAGCATGACCTACAATCTTCTTCTGCAGGCTATCAAAATACTCTTGATCACTCTTAAGAAGCCCTCCCGCCAACACAAGTCGCCACCCGTTAAGTTTTGATTCTATAGCAATAAATGCATCGATGAGTTCTGCCTGTTTTTTTGCAGTGTGAACACTCGTAAATCGTCCGATCGAAAGAATTACCTTCGATTTCTTTGTAGTTGAAGTCTTCAAGATCCTATCTACCGGCGGATAGATCACAGTCGCTTTCAAACGAAGTCTCTCGTCAAGATTATTTTTTGTAAAAAACGAGTTACACACAATTGCGTTCATACGAGACATGTGAAGTGTTGTCGTACGAACGGCGCTAAATGGTACTTGAAAATGTAAAATATTATATTTTGCAAGTGAGAAGGGAATACTCCCATCACTCAAGAAAAAAATAAGGTCATATTCTTTCGTTTTTATGGCCTTCAAAAGCACGTTTTTCCCCGAAAATATATTTGGCACCACCTTCACACGACTTAGGTCGAGTCCAAATCGACGTTCGCTTTTTACAATAATTGACGGATCGTCCCAAAATAAAGAAACATCATGCTTTGTTGACCAGTAACCGGCAAGCGTTAACGTGTAGCGTTCGCCTCCTCCCAAACCATCAAAATATGGATTATAAAAACCTATTTTCATATTTATTAAATACAATCGACCCTAACGCTATCACGATAAATGATACAAAGCTCACTATAATTCCCCATCGAAAACTTTCCGGATGATACCGAAAGATAATCGTATGCTCGCCCGAAGGCACCGAAACTGCCCGAAATGTATAGTCAGCACGATAAATCAAGGTACTTTTGCCATCAACCGTTGCTTTCCACCCGGTATCAAAAGTATCAGACAAAAACAAAAGTTTTGCGATATCGCTTTTTGTCTTCACAACAATCTCTTCCGGCATGTAGGATATGATATTTGTCTCACTCGGTCCCTCTCTCGGCTCAATGCTTGGCGTGGCATCCAATATAATTGTTTCATTTCGATTCATAGTATCCGCAAACATCGTCTCTAATGTTTCTAGCGTATCGGACACGATTTTATAGTTGGAAGCAAGAAATGCCCTCGGATACGCTTTTTTATTTTCAAATAATTCGTAGGCATCATCTTTCCAAATAGACTGATATTGCGAATACTCCCAAAACGGATACGCCCAAGCAAACCTGCCGTCACTGAACTTATGAAGATAGAATCGTACACCCAATAACTCAAGGCCATCTTGCGTATAAGACCCGTGTTTATCTAAAGTAACAACCGAACGCGATGGGATATTCATTTTCCCATTTGAGAGAAACGATACGAATTCCCCGTATCGTCTTTTATACATGGCATCATATCCTTCCAAAGAAGGAACGTGATACATGCCGCCTAGCTCATTGCCATAATTACCAACGACTCTTGAGGCCGAAGTTTTAAGCATTTCATCAAGCTTTTTGGTGATTGCCATAGATGGATACAAAAATTCTTTCTCTTCAAACGGCATCCATTTAGAAGCAAATCTGACGACATCAAACATCGTTATACACAAAAGAATCCATATAAGCCATACTCTTTTTCTTTTATCAACAACCCTGCCGATTAAAAATATGGTACTGGAGATAACAAGAATAATACTTGGTAATATTGAATTTCGAACTGCAATACTTAGCTTATCAGCAGGGAGTGGATGGAAAAAGAAAAGTATAATCCAAAACGATGCTAAAAATATCCCCAAACTCAAAACAAAAAATACAACTATTCGCTTCTTTTTTTCTTCCCACAAAAGTGATAACGCATCTGTGCCATACGCTGATAAGACTGACAACGCAAAGCTCACCAAAAGAATAATCCGTGAAGCGGAGCTAGTCGACAATACAGGGATATGAGCTCTATACATAAGGTCGGTAAGTAGTGTGGGCGTTGATAACAATAACGAAAACAAAAAAAGGCCGATAAAAAACCATTTACTAGACTTTCTTGCCGTCAGTGCGATACATGAGAATAAAAGCGGTACAACTCCTATAAATCCTGCCCACTCTGCATAATGCCCAAACCAATCATTTCGGGTGACCGGATTACCATAAAAATCAGGTGCAAAAAAAGTAATGAAATAGGACCACGGAATAATTTCTCCTTTAGAAAACGTAGTACTTCGAACTGATTGAATATATGCATCATAGGTGATAAAAAGCTGCGGACTTGCCAAAAGTACACCAAGGGCCACAAATACTGCAAGATAAGAAGCACGTGCATACTTTCTCATGACGATACCACGATAAAGAAGATAAAAAATAGTAGCAATCAAGACATATATGCTCGTTTGAAAATGTCCGGAGACCAAAGAAAACCAAACAGCCAAAGACATGAGGGGAAACGCCCACCATTTTTTATCATTTATCACTTTATTGACAGCATAAAAACAAAGCGGGAGAAACAGGGCCGCAAAGGCAAGAGTTTGATATGCCATCCATGTGACGAGAAATCCGCAAAATATAAACGCCAATGATCCGATGACCCGACCCTCTTTAGATATCTTCTCGCTTGTTAAATAAAGATACATAAATAAGCCAGCCAAAAGCGGCTGAAGCAGTACGCTCACACTCCAGGCTATGGGCTGCGAAAAAATAAAATATAATAAGTTTATCGGAGAAAACACCGCGGTTTGATAGTTTGCCGCATGTACGGTACCCGAAAAACTATACGGATTCCATAAGGGGGCTTTACCTCGCTTCCAACTCTCAATAGTAATATTTTTCCATGGATAAATTTGGGTAATCACATCGGGCATTGAGCCGCTTTTGACCGGCATACCATATTGAGTACTCCACGGAGCAAATGTCGTCACAAGATAACGCGTCGGAAACGGAAGCAGGCCTTTCACAAAAAAGGGCGATGAAAATATACCCCATGCTATAACTATAAATAATATTCCCCAATATCTCTCTAATAATTTTTTCATATTGATGGGCCTGCCCCGCGTATCCCGCCAACGGCGGGAGAAGTTGGGCCTGCCCCGCGTATCCCGCCAACGGCGGGAGAAGTGGGGTTTTTTTGTTGCCGCTCATAGAGCTTTGCGTACGTGACAAACATGCTAAACGCTTGATACATGCTTTCGATAATTCCAGCCTTCCCGACTCTCCATCCGCCTTTTTTTATATAGGAATCATAAAACCCTGTTATCATAACGCGAAATATGCGCCACCATACGACAGGCGGATGAGTGGCTTTCAGACGAAGCCCTGCTTCAATTTCTGACCATTTATTCGTCTTTTCTACCATATGTGTAAGTGTTCGATGCGTATCGTGTCGTAAAACACCGACAAGATCACCTACTGTCCCCCGTATCAGAGGTGTTTCATGCACTTCTCCTTCCCAATGTATGAGATCTGATCTTTTCATCAAACGAACTATATGTTCAGAGTCATGAAACTCAACTCCAAGATATGTATTTACACGTTGAATCCTATATGCGCTGTATTGGCACTTAGCATCTTTTACTACTTCTAAAATACTTGATCTTAACGCAGCAGAGACAAGTTCATCAGCATCAATATATAAAAGCCATTCTGCTTTCGACTCTTGGTATCCATGGTTTCTTAAATCCGCAAATGATGAAGATGCAAAAGTAATAACTCGCGCGTTTGCTTTTGTTGCTACGGTTTTTGTGGCGTCGGTAGATTTATTATCTATGACGATAATTTCATTACAAAACGACACCGATTGGATACATTCATCTATCCTATCCTCTTCATCTTTCGCAAGAATTATAGCAGAGATTTTTAATGAATTATCATTCATATCTTTTTCCCCATTTGCCAAACAACGCATCTAAAACCGCGCGTTTTTTTATAGCACTGCCTGACATTGCAAATCGCACTGCTTCACGAATAAGCGCAAATTTGGTTTTAAAAGGCGCGAAACGCATGCCTACCAATAATCTGTTTCTGGTCATGTAATACTCGTGAAGCTTGCTTCCAGACCCGCCCGATGACCCTGCGTTTACATGCCAAATAATAGACGATGGGAAATAACGCAAATTAAATCCGAATCGCTTTACTGCCAAACAATAATCCAAATCCTCAAGGTATAAATAATACTTCTCGTCCAGTAATCCTACTTTCTTTATCACTTCTTTAGAAATCATAAATGAACATCCTGTCACAAAGGGCGTATCACCCGCTTTATCGTATTGTCCGTGATCCACCTCATCTACACCATTGTGTGATGCGTACATATTATCCCAATCCACAATTCCCCCGGCATACCAAAATACTCTTCCTTGCTCTTTTTTAGTATAGCGCTCTTTGTGATATTCATGCCCTGCTTGAAAATATATCTTTGAACCTACGACACCTACTGATTCGTCCTCAAAAGCGTTAAGAATGGTCAATGCATTTAGGTCGACAATTGTATCGTTATTAAGAAGCCATACATAATCAGCACCTCTCAACAGTGCCTCGCGGATACCCACGTTATTTCCGCCGGTAAACCCGACGTTATCAGGTAACTCAATAACTCTCACCCAAGGATGTCTAGTTTTAATAGCGAAAACTGAATCATTCGTCGATCCATTGTCAACGACAATAGTGTCAACTACCGCGTCTGTTTTTCTCATCGCCTTAATCGACGCCAAACACGCGATTGTGTCTTTTTTCCCATTCCAATTGACGATAACTATTGAGACTTGCTTCATAGAGGATATATGCGAGTAATCCGACGCTTTAGTTGATACCACAAAGAACGAATGGGGTTTGAAGCATCGCGCATTTTTGAGGTTAACATCCAGTACGATACATCCTTTCCCTGACGTGATAGTTCATCAGTCACGTCAAAAAGTTTAATTTCCTTTTCTCTAAACCCTTCTCTTTCCCACAGTTTTACAAATACTATAAACATATAAAATCCCTGAAGCATGGAAAGTACAAGTCCATGAAGTCCGTCTTTATATCCTCTCTGGGCAAAATAAATTTTCACAAAATCCCGCAAAGGAAAACGCAGTGCGTCGTACCATACGACGTTGTAGCCTGAGGCAATAAACTTTTCTACCTCGCTTACCGTATAAATATGTTCCATTTTATATAAAAACTGCTCAATGGAATGATAATTATGATGAATAAATGGCTCATCGAGTGTTTCTGTTTGACCATCTACATGAAGATATTCATGGACATGTTTCTCTGGAAACTTTCCTTTTCCTTTTCGAAATAACCGAAGTTGCGGGTCAGGCCACCATACACCATGACGTATCCATGTGCCAAAAATAATATTTTTGCGAGGTATCCAATATCCTGAAATAGTCGGATTATTTCCATGGAGGACTTTACCAATTGCCAAGACAAGATCTTTCGTCAGCTCTTCATCGTCATCTAAATTAAGTATCCAATCAGTCGTTACCTTAGTAAATCCATAGTTTTTATTAATATTTAACATGAGGCTATTCTCCCGATCTATATGCTCTGCTTTATATTTTTGGGAAACAAGAAGTGTTTCCGAATCCTTCGCACTGGAAACGACAACAATCTTTGCATGTAAAGACATAACAGACTTTAAACATCGATCCAATTCTAACGGTCTTTTGTATGTAGAAACGACCACGGTACAATTTGTCATATTAGCTTCTCAATGATTTTATAAAGCCTAGAACGCGACTTTTATCTGTAAGATATATACACCCCGTGTAAAGTATAACACCCGAAAGTCCGACAAAAAAAAGTGTTACGTATGTACTCGGAACAATTTTTAGAATGGTCACATACCACAGCGCTTGTATCAAAGATGATACGACTGCACTAGAGATATTTCTTATAAATGTAAACGGCACGATCTTTTGCATCTCTTTTACAACAATCCCTATTGTAAATGTGATAAGAAAAATAGAAAATGCGACGCCTTGGAATCCAAAAAAGTGAATAAATATCACCGTAACGACCCATGTAAGGGTAGTCCACATCACCATCAAAAGAAGTGTTGTTTTAATCTTTCCTATTGCATTGAGTGCATTGGTAAGAGGCGTTGTCAGTCCTGCAATCGCCGCGGCTCCGACGAAAAAATAAAATGACAAAAGTGCTGGTTCCCATTTCGTATACTTAGGTATCAAATGCA
Source organism: uncultured Gammaproteobacteria bacterium (assembly GCA_964358845.1). Taxonomy (GTDB): domain Bacteria; phylum Patescibacteriota; class Microgenomatia; order UBA10105; family UBA927; genus UBA927. Next base: position 10,273 of record CAYHQC010000011.1, read on the forward strand.
CAAGCGGTCGGACGAAAAATAGAAGTGCTATCGAGATAGGAAAAATGGTGAGAGATAATCCGTAAATAGTTTTCTCAAGTGCTTTCCCCAAAAGTATTTTGTCATGCTGGATACGGGAAAATGCCGGAAAGGTGACGCGTATGACGCTATCCATGATAAGGCGCAAAGGCACCTCTGCCCACTTTTTTGCCCACCCCAAATACCCAACTTGAGAAAAAGGGAGCACTTTCCCCAAAAATACGATCAATAAATCATCTTTCACCACAGCGAGAAATGAATTCATCTGAAACGGTATGCCAAATTTTAAAAGTCTTTGCGCTACTTGTTTTGATATCCCAAGGCTAGGCATCCATGGCCAAACGATGTAAGCCGTCAGAACACCTAATATACCTCGACATAATACGGCCCATGAAAAGCTTGCCACACCAAACCCCTTCCAAGCGAGAAAGACTGCCACGATATAAAATCCAAGCGTTTCGACAATCGTGGGGATCACGAGCCGATTAAAAGCAAGAGATCGCTCCATAAGAATTGATGGAATAGTTTTTAACGATGATAAGAAAAATGACACGACGAGAGCGCGAAACAGCCACACGCCTGATGTATCCAGCCTATAAAAATCTCCTATCTTATATGAAAAAAACAAGGCAATGAGTACAGCGGTACTAACAAGAAGCTGCTGGATGGTAAAGGTCGTTTGAATATCTTCTGTAGTAAGATCTTCCTTTTTTTGCACGAGGGCGGCGGCCAATCCTATATCTGAAAAGTAACCCAAAAACGAAATAAATGCAGACACGACATAATACACACCAAATATCGAAGGAGTCAAAAGAAGTGTCAGAAGAAACGTCGCAACAAATCCTACAATCTGCAACGTAAAAGTTCTAGTAGTAAGTGCCACCATTCCTCTTACTGACTTTGATTTAATGTCTTTTATATCAGTGTCTGTCATACGGTAAATTTTTCCAGGGACGCGTCATAAATAGACGGTAAAGGCCCTTAAGGTCACCAAATGCAGTTTTTAGAACTCGTACTGTGGACCCCGGATTGTCTACCCACCGAACCGGTTCTTCATAAATGCGTATCCCGCTTTTTTCGGCAACAACGAGTAATTCTGTATCAAAAAACCACTCATTATCTCTAATTCTTGGAAGAATTGTACGGGCAATTGTCGAGGACATGGCTTTAAATCCACACTGTGCATCCGAAAAGTTTACAAAAAAGAACAGTTTAATAAGGATAATGTACATTTTTGATGTAATAGTTCGAAGCGTTGATCTGCCGTACACGAGTGATCCTTTTGCATTTCGCGTCCCGATTGAAATGTCATATCCTCGGGAAAGTGAATGAATCAGAGCTGGTAAATGCCGAAGATCGCTTGATAAATCAATATCCATATAACAAACAAATCGTGCAGTGCTTTGAAGCCAAGCTTTTTTCACCGCTCGGCCTCTTCCTTTTTCTCTAAGATGAATGCTTGAAACGATGGGGTATTTTTTGGTCATCGCCTTGGCTATTTCGTACGTTTTATCAGTTGAAGCATTGTCAGCAATTACGATCGCCGCTTTATACTCCTTAAGATGTGTAGAAATAAATGAGACAAGCGTCTCCACACTTGAAGAAAGATCCTGCTCTTCATTGTACACCGGCAATATTATGTCAAGCGTTATTTTTTTCATACCGAATATAAAAAACTATACAAAACACGACGGCTAACAAGCTTAGTATATTTGCTGCCCGCCTCAAAGGCGTATCAGATAAACGTAATTCTACTACACTCTCACCTTCTAAAACTTGAACGATTGGAAATCCCTCTACAATCGTCGCCTTTACTTCTCTTCCATTGACACTATAATGCCATCCCGGAAACCACGCTTTCAATATGCGCACAGGCTGAGCAGAAGAAGAAACGATTATTGCTTTCAAATAGTTTGATTTTTGGACAATGCTTACACTCTTAATCAAACCCTCAGATTCAAAAATAGAATCATTCTTAAGTGAAGAACTCTTAGGGCGGATAAGATCATAAGGCAAATACTCATCAGATATTTTGGAGACGCGCACCTTTAATTCGTTGACTGATTCATAATCGTCAATCGGTCTATACGTTTTTTGCTGCGGCCGAAATTCCTGCTGGTTTACGATGAGAACAAGTATGATAATACTGACGGCAAAGACTCGCCTCATCAAAGATCTACTTTGTGTAAATGCCGTCGCAGCAACTACCGACAGAGCAAACGAAGCACTGCTTAAAAACCGCCACGGATATTGAATATACGAAAAACCCGGAATATACTCCCAAACACTAGCTGATATTGGAAGCATAAAAAATACACTAAGAAAAAATATAATAAACCCAAAAAGAAGAATCCGACGGGTATTTGATAGAGTAAATCGATGCACAAAGAAAAGAAACATAGCATAGAGAAACAGTGCCAAATGAATAGTTCCAAGCTTAAATGACATGCCGTCAATACATCCTGAAGTGGAACCCCCAAAGCCCCATGGGGAATTGATAAATTGTGATACACACACAAAATGCGATCGAAAATCAGCAGAGCCGCCTGCCTGGGCTGCAACATTTGTATACCCCATCTCAAAAAGTGCCGGCAGCCAAAAAAACGCACTGAGTAATAATCCAATACCAACCTCTAAAAGATAAATAGAAAGCACTGAATCAACGTTCTTCTTTCGAAATTTTGAAACACCCGCATACACTCCAATCCATAACACATAAAATATCACCCAAACATATCCTGATATCGTGTGGGATAAAATAGTAAGTGCGATGCCAAGAGAACCGACAAACACAGTCTTAGGCTTCACCTTTGACAATAAAGGTGCCGCAATACCATAAAAAAGAAGAGGCAAAAATGCCGTCGCGTAGAGCTCTCCTACGGCCCCTCGTACATACAATTGCACCGCATGGTACGGCGCGTACATAAAAAGAATCGCGGAGACAGCCGCCGCCATAACACCAAGAAACTGTTCAAGTACTAAAAATGCCAATAAAGGAGCCAAAATCATGCCAAGTCCCATCATGATCTTTGTAGCAAACATCGCAGGAATCCCTAAATTTGTTAACGCACCGCCTATATAGTATGGAAGCGGTCCATAAAAATTAAATATCGGATATCCATAGCCGTATCCTAAATCACTCACCCAACGCACGGGAAACTGTCCATCAGAAAGAGACCTTGCCATAGATACAACTCTGCCAATTTGAGTGTCATCATGCATCGTGAAATACGACGGCCCCAAAAGAGACAAGATGCCAAATGTAGAAAGCAGAATAACTGCAATAAGGACAATTATTTTTTTCATGGTCTAAATTTCATTCGTATCATCCACTCAATATATAAAATAATAAACCCTAATGAAATAATGTCGGTCACCAATCGAAATCCCGTCTCACGAAATGATGCCTCCAACCTATGCCTTCCTTTAGGTACCGTAATATGCATTACTCCGTATGGATTTTTATACTCGATAGGGGTAAGCACCCCATTTAATGCAACTCCCCATCCCGGATAATAAATTGTATTTATAGAAATCAAGCTTTCAGCCTTGGCATCTATAATGCCGTCTATCCGTTGTACAGTTTCCTGATTGGAAAAATATTCTGCATCTCCTGACAGGACCTCTACTTTTTGAGCGGCGCGGGTTGTTTGTATCGTTTGTACCCACCGAGGCATATATTCATTCTTGACCGTCGTCGTCGCTTCGTTTGTACTGTAATACCCTTCACCATGATCGACATAAACAATTTCCCTCTGGGAAAGAACGACGATATACAAAAGTAAACATATAAGAACTAATACAGAGACACCTTTCGCTTTTTTGGGTACAAAAGACAGCATGGAAGACACCGTAACTGCGCCAATCAAAGACGTCACGGATAAAAATCGATAGGGAAATTGTACATACAAGCTAAGTTGTGGAATCAACTTCCAGACAAACGCACTTATAGGTAACGCCAGTGCCGCGCTACAAAGTGTTACTACCGCCGATGTTTTTTCAAAAACAGTAACTTTATGCTTTGCAAAAAATAATAGAACAAATGATCCGATAAATCCAATTCCTAAAAGCGACCACTGATCAAGCCGTATAAAATAAGACAATGAATCAGCGACACGTATGCTGTCAAATAGGACAAATCGTCTTTCTAAAAGCGCTGGAAGCCAAAAAAACGTCGCCATCCCTATACCAATACCTATACTTTTTATATAAAGAAAACGCTTGTTTTGCATGAATGAAAACAAAAGAAAAACACCCAAAAATAAAAGTGCTAACGAATTATGACTGACGAGCAAAACAGCAGTTGCGACAGGGATAACCCATAAAACATTTGAAACAATGCCGTAAAACAGAATACTTGCCGGAAGAAACGCAAACAGCTCACCCACCGACCCTCTTTTAAATAAATCAAATACGACATACGGACTTAATACAAAAGATATGGCGCCCATAGTCGCCTCAAGCAACTGGTATTTTTTCCGCAGCGTCAAATATAATACTACTGCCGACCCGACGACGGATATCGAAAGCACAATCTTTATAACATCGACATACGAAAATCCAAAAAGTCGAACAAATGATCCAACATACAAAAATCCAGGATATAAAAAGTTTGCGACCGGATACCCGTAATTATGGTATAAACGGCCCAAGAATCGTACAGGAAATTGACCCTCTGCCAAACTTTGATAAAACGCCGAGAGACGAATGATCATCCAGTCTCCATCATCCGTGACAAAAAATCCGCGATAAAACAACGGCCACAATAAAAGTATCGATGCTAATAATATGGCGCCGATCCCAAACCATTCATATGGAGTCTTTTGTGGTTTTATGGCCATTGTTTTAATGGTGAAACTGCTGTAGGAAGTACCACTTTATAAAGTCGCATATATTTGTCTTCTCGCTTGCCTTTTTGATATTCCCCTAAAAGAGTCAAGGCCCATCCTATGGGAGGTGTTTGTTTTGCATTGAGCACAAGATACGTTGGGCCCTTTTTGACAGCGGTAACTACCTCTATCGGCGGCTGATCAGGGAGAGGCCAAATACCTTTAATCGTGACATTCGGGTTTGATACCAAATATATCTCAATTGAATATGGGAGTAACCCAAATGTCCCATCGGTAAACACACTTATAGAAGAATAAGACGCTTCATTTCGTAAAAATGAAACCACCTGCGGCACTCCCCATCCTGATGGC
>CAYHQC010000012.1:0-14583 GCA_964358845.1 uncultured Gammaproteobacteria bacterium
TAAAGGCATAGTCATCAGGATCCATATGGGCTATGCGATGATCAACTGATGCGTGCTGGAAAGATGTAACGAAATCTTTAGAATCAACGACCAAGATATGTTCAAGGTTTGGTAGTTTTTTTCTCACAGCGTCTATACGCGGTTTTAACGTGCTATCGGTAATGACAACTTTGGCATCGCTATTTAACAGACGATCAAAAAGTGCTTGCTCTTGAAATGCACTAAACAATGTCCCTGCGATAGCGCCTAGTTTTAATATTCCTAAAAACGCAAAAAATAACTCTGGGATGCGAGGCAAGAATATAAACACGCGATCTGCCCGCTCGACACCAAAATCATGGAGAATATTTGCCATTTTATTAGAATTCTCTGATAACTCCTGAAAGGTGTATTCATTGCGAAGGCCCGCTTCATCTTCCCAATACAAAGCAATTTTGTTTTTGCGCCATGTTAACGCATGGCGATCTACCGCATTGTATGCCGCATTTATGTTATGCCCAAACCACTCTACATGGCTTCTGCCTTCTTTCCATGTGAATGTTTCGTAGGCTTTCTTATAATCAGGCAAATTCGGTTGACGGTCTTTGGGAAATGATTTTTTTATGGTTGATTGTTTTGTAGTCATAGGGTAATAAAAGCTTACAGTCAAAAGCTTTAGACATCAATGTCTGCAAGTAAGTTTTTTCCGGTCATTTCTGAAGGAATAGGTATATTCATGTGAGATAAAATAGTAGGTGCAATATCCGCTAATTTGCCATTAGGAAGCGTAATTGCTCTTTTTTCGTATCGATTGTTCATCAAAATAAACGGAACAGGAAAGGTCGAATGTTCTGTATCAATCTCATTTTGAGATCCAAGCATCTCTTCAACATTCCCATGATCTGCGGTAATGATGCACGTTCCTCCCAAAGATATCACAAGCCGGGCAATTTTTCCTACACACTCATCCGTGATCTTACACGCGCGAATTGCGGCAGGTATATTCCCTGAATGTGCAACCATGTCGGGATTTGCTAGATTAATAAGAATAAATGAATAAACATCACTTACTAATCGATCAAGAACTCGATCGGTGATTTGGAGAGCGGACATTTCAGGCTTTAGATCGTATGTAGCCACGTTAGGAGATGGAATTATCAGATGATCTTCTTGGCTAAACGGCACTTCGTGCATCCCATTGAAATAGTAGGTGACGAATCGTTCTTTCTCTGATTCAGAAACTCGAAGTTGTCGTACTTTCATGGTTTCTAATACTCTTCCTAACGTCATGTCAATCGGCTGTAATGGAAAGGCAACGACGGTTGGTAAGTTATGTTCATATTCAGTCATGGACACAAAGAACAAGTCTTGAAGTACCATCTTTCTTGTAAAAGGCGCTGGTCTATCAGTCGACTCCTCAACAATATGTTTGTGATGATATTTGACCGCGTACAGGTCAAATGAGGCGATATCTTTGTGCGTTTCAAAATCCTGTAATACAAATGCTTTTGTGAGCTGTTTTGGACGATCTATGCGATAATTATAGAAAATGATTGCATCATGGACTCCTATGCGGGGAAGCGGATTGCCATCTGTATCACATATAATCGTAGGCTCTAAAAACTCATCAGTAATATTTTTTTTATAGGATGCTTCAATTGCCTCGGTAGCACTTCCAGAACGCGTAGCAATCATCTCCGTTAGTGCTTCATATGCTCGTGCAGTCCTCTCCCATCGTTTATCTCGATCCATCGCATAGTATCTTCCCATAATGGTGGCAATTTTTCCGATACCAATCTTTTTAAGCATGACCTCTACTTCCCGGATAAATTGAAGTCCGGCTTTGGGAGAACTATCCCTTCCATCTGTGAAAAGATGCAAATACACTGGTCTTACGCATTGATTATTTTTAAACAATGTGAGCAACGCATAGAGGTGATTACGGCTCGCATGAACTCCGGAATCAGATAATAATCCCATGATATGAATTGCACTTTCATGCGACTGACTATATGACTGTGCAGCCAGAAATGCATCGTTTGTAAAAAAACTGCCATCGGAAATCGCCAAGGAAATTCGAGGTAAATCCTGATAAACCACACGTCCAGCACCTATATTTATATGTCCTGTTTCAGTATTTCCATCTTCTCCCGATGGAAGTCCCACCGCTTCGCCAGAAGCGTCAAGTTGTGTATGCGGATAATTTTGCCAAAAATAGGGAATATGGGTAAGGTTGGCAAGTGAAATAGCATTCCCAGGTCCTGGCGGTGCGAGGCCCCAACCATCAAGAACCAATAATACGACAGGTTTAATCATTTTAATTCTTGCTCAATTTGAAGAAGTCTATTGTATTTGGCTACGCGTTCACCTCTGGCCGGAGCTCCAAATTTCACATAATCAGATTGAATACCCACAGCTAAATCAGCCACAGACGTGTCATTGGTCTCTCCACTTCTGTGAGAAACAATTGTTTTAATATCATTTTGTTTTGCAATCATCGCAACCGCCATAAATTCTGATACTGTTCCGATTTGGTTCGGCTTTAGCAATATTGAAGTACATGCTTTTTCTGCTATGGCCTTTTGTAGTCTTTCTGGATTGGTAACGAGCAGATCATCTCCGACGACAAGAACGTCTTTTCCTACTTCACGGGTCAATTCTTTCCAATGTTCCCAATCATCTTCAGACAACCCATCCTCAATGATAAGTAATTTATATTGAGTAAATAAATCTTTAAGATATAAGACAAAATCATGACCAGAGTAGGCACGAGGCCTATCTTTTATCTGATACGATCGGTCTTTATAAAAATGATTTGAGGCCAAATCAAGTCCCATAAACACATCCACGCCATAGCGGTAAACGCTTGCGCGTATAGCATCCATAATGATCGCCAGCGCATCGACGTTGGTAAACAAATCCGGCGCAAATCCACCCTCATCGCCGACAGAATGCACCGCATTTCTGTACTTTAATATTTCTCTTACGCCGTTATAAAGTTCTGCCCCCATCTGAAGAGCTTGTGAGAACGTTTTGTTGCTTGCTGGTATGACGTGAAACTCTTGAAAATCCAGGTTTCCTGCACCGTGTTTGCCTCCGTTTATGATATTAAAAGTAGGGGTTGGTATGCGCGTAATTACTGTAGGACAAAACGCAGTAAAAAGTGCATTAAAATAGCGATATAAAGGAATACGCAAGGCATTTGAAACAGCGACAGATACCGCAAGCGATACGCTTAATATACTATTGGCTCCTAGCGTATGTTTATCTTTTGATCCATCAAGTTCAACGAGCATTTTATCTATAGCACCCTGAGACAGGGCATCTTTGCCTTTTAATGCTGAGTTTATCGTCGTATTTACATTGCTGACCGCTTTCAAAACTCCTTTGCCCCCGTACCGCTTTGCGTCAGCATCTCGAAGTTCCACCGCTTCATAAGTGCCTACTGATGCGCCGGAAGGAACGGATGCAGTACCGCTATAGCCGCTCTCTAATAATACGGTCGTTTCTATCGTTGGATTACCGCGAGAATCGAGTATTTCTCGAGCGATCACACTATATATTTTTGTATTTGCCGTTGGCATATATACCTTTCTCAAGATGATTTAACGTGAGCGTCTCGCCACAAGCTCCTGTTCTGCTGATGCTATTGAGTGCCTCACAGCTACTGCCACGTCGCGATTGACCGACATACTGGTCACTCCCCACTCGACAAGTTTGTGGACTAACTCAGGATAGTCAGATGGTGCCTGCCCGCACATCGACGTTGTCACTCCCCTCTTGTTACACGCAGTTATGACGCGCTCGTAGCACCAGAGAAGAGATGGATCAATTTCATTATATGCGGACGCAATTTCACTATTATCTCTGTCAGTACCCAAAACCAACATGGTAAGATCGTTTGATCCAAACGAAATGCCATCAATACCAACATCCAAAAATGCATCAATACTTATAACGTTGGTCGGCAACTCTACCATCATCCACAATTTAAATGCGGCAGAACGTGAGAGGCCGTTTGCTGAAACAATCTTTTTCACTGCCAGTAATTCAGCGGGTGATCGTACAAACGGTATCATGAGATGCAAATTCTTTAAATTCTTTTTATTTCTGACTCTTTTTATCGCTTCAAGCTCCAATTCAAATACCCGTGGATCAGCAATATAACGGGCAGCCCCCCGAAATCCCAGCATGGGATTATCTTCTTCCGGCTCGTATCGATCGCCGCCTTTTAAGTTACGAAATTCATTCGTGCGAAAGTCAGATGCTCGATAAACGACGGGTCTTGGGGCCATCGCTTCACAAATAGTTTCCATGCCGATTGATAAGTGCTCTATAAACTCTTTTTCTTTGTAATCGGCAATAATCTTTTTAGGATGCGTACCAATACTTGCCATCATAAACTCAGCTCGTAAAAGACCAATACCATCAACGTCCATTGTTCCCACTTCTTTTGCACGATTCGGCTCGGCCAAATTGACATAAAGTTTTGTCGCAGTTTTAATCTTTTCTCTATAAGACTTATTGGACGAATTGGTCTCATTAGACGTATTTAAAATGTGAACCGCCCCCTTAAACACCTCTCCTGTTGAACCATTTGCCGTTATCACCATGCCATCTTTGATCGCCTTCATAATTCCTTTGGCACCCACCACTGCTGGGATTCCTAATTCGCGAGAGACAATGGCCGCGTGCGATGTGCGACCGCCGCGCTCAGTAACTATTGCAACTGCTTTTCTCATGGCGGGGACATAATCCGGATTGGTCATCAACGCTACGAGAATATCTCCTTTAAGTATTTTACCAATTTCTTTGGGACCACTAATAGTTTTTGCCGGTCCTGACGCTACACCGGGACTTGCTGCATCGCCTTTTATTAAAAGTTCTTTCTTACTATTTACTACTGACTCTTTACTGCGTACTGAGCTGCCCGTAGTGGTCACGGGTCGAGTTTGGACGATGTACACGTGTCCTTTATCTATAGCCCACTCGATGTCCTGTGGGAAATAATAATGTTTTTCTAATTTTTCGCCTATAGCTGCAATTTTTAAGACCATCTCATCTGATATTTTTTGCTTCCCACCCTCAAGTTTTGTGAGTGCCAATACCTGCGTCTTGGTGCCACTGCGACGCATTACTTTTTCCTGCACATTAATTTCTTTTTCTATAATCTTTTTGTCTTGTTTATCAATTTTGAAATGATCTGGTGTCACTGCTCCTTGCACAATCATCTCACCTAAACCAATAATCGCGTCAACGACGATTTTTGATTTGTCGTTGGTCACGGGATCGAGGGTAAACATGATGCCTGAGTAGTCAGACTGCACCATTATTTGCACAGGTATTGCGATGCCGACTTTGAAATGATCAAATTTATTGGTCACGCGATAAAATATCGCTCGGGCAGTGAAAAGCGACGCCCATGCTTCTTTGATCTTTTCCAAGACATTTGCCTCACCCGCTACATTTAAAAACGTTGCTTGCTGACCTGCAAATGATGCGGTTGGTAAATCCTCAGCAGTTGCAGAGCTTCGTACAGCGACTAATACATTTTTACCTTTGTCTAATGACAAATATGCATTTATTACCTCTGTAGCTATCTCTTGCGGGAAACGTGCGTGCGTAATTTTGTGCTCAATGTCCCTGGAAGCTTTTGCTAAATGAGCACTGTTTCCTACATCTAATCCGTGAAGAATTCTATGAAGGTCGTCACGAAGCCCTGATTCATCCAAAAATTGAAAGTACGCTTGGGCGGTAACGACAAAACCATTGGGCACCGGGAATCCGCTCTTTGTCATTTCTCCTAAATTCGCACCCTTGCCGCCAACGATATCTATATCTTCCTTATCCACTTCTTTAAACCAACGTACATATTTTGGTTTCGTCATATATATCTAGTATCAAGAATTTGAGAAGTTTTCGCAAGTTGGTAAATCGATGTATAATAATATACATGAATTCTACAATTATCTTTGACATGGATGGTGTAATCGTTCGTAGTGAACAATTATGGGACAAATATGAACCCGATTATCTTCGAAGCGTTTTGGATCCATATATTGCAAATGAATTAATTGGGAAAACTCGCGGTTGTTCTCCTCATATGATTTATGAATGGGCCAATCGACTTGGCTATAAAAAACCAGAAGATGGATTTTACCAGGGATATAACGAGATAGCTAAACGTCTCTATTCTGAAGCTCCACTAACTATCGGTCTTGATACGCTGATCGGCAAATTACACTCAAAACATATTCGCCTTGGTCTTGTTTCATCATCACCTATGGAATGGATTATGCGCGTAATTGAAAGACTGAAAAATAAATCTGCATTTGTATTCATTGAATCAGTAAACGCTCATCCACATTTAAACCCTAAACCTGCACCTGATGGATATATTGCAGCTATGAAAGAGCTGCGAACTGAACCAGTTCACACCTTGATCATTGAAGATTCACAAACAGGAATTAACGCCGCTATCGCATCTGGAGCGCACGTATGTTGCTTTGCTATTCACAATAATAGCGCCAAGCTTCCTCACGGAACAGATACTGTGGCTCACACGATAGAAGAGTTGTCGCAAATATGTGAAACCTTTTGTGCCACGACTCATTAACTATTTGCCGGAACAATGACATCAAACACTTCTTTCTTTCCGTATGCTTTTGGACCATAATCCGTACAAAATGCTTTGATGTGTTGCATAAAATAATTTGGCTTAATTCGCTGAATTTGGCCACAAAGATAATACGTAAGGGCAATCATAGTGCCAAAACTATCAGGCGACAAAAAAGCAATTTCCCATCGATGTTGTGGGTGTCCAAAGAATTCATTTTTCGTCCCTACGGAAATCACCAGCTCCTTTTCCCATGGATGGACAAACTTGGCATGTCGCGCATGACCATCAGTAACAGCTCGTATCATGACATGCGGACCGAATAATTCGTCTCGCTTGATTTCTATCATTGGTCCTATATTTGCGTAGCTATCAGGAAGTATAAATGCATACGCCTCATACGTCTCAAAATTAACAGGAATCTTTATGGACTGAAGAAATGTGAGTATATCAGTTGCTTTTTCGCCGGTTGTTGAGAGAATCATACCTAAATATGTTGACGTATTATATGTGTAGGGTTCAGCAATACTTTTGTATGTATATAGAGTATCGGCTATTTTCGCGGCTGAAGAATCTGGCTTACAGGTAAGAAGTGTGGATTTTAATTTCAGTTGTTTTGCCAATTCTAACTCCCATATAGAATCTTTTTCTCCTGAAGCAGATATAACCACAACATCAGTAATCAATCCATTATCAATAACAGATTTGTAAGATTTCACCATAGAGGCAAATGTACTTTCATCGGCAAATATAGCTGCTTGACTGGAAAAAAGTATTTTTCCTGTACTTAATGCATTGCCGCTTCCGACAACAAACGGCAAGGAAAATTTAGAAATATCAAATATCGGCGGAGGGGTTTGGGTAAAAAAATTAATGGCCTCTAAAACAATTGCATCAAGTGTCGATATATTCATGTGTTTCCTTTCATTTAATAAGAAATTAAAACTTCAGTATTGCCTTCTGTTGATTTTAGCGCATACTCGCGACATCCTGCAGGTACAAATACAGAATGACCAGAGTTTGCGACGATACTCATTGTGCCTGCGGTGATTGATATGCCGCCTGAACGTACAAAAACATGCCGAAATGTATCGATAGCGGACACATATAAAGACGCACTCTTTCCAAATATTACTCTGTCCATACCATAATATTTGGTATCTAATAATTTTTCATGGATATATGCCGATGTCTTTTCTACCAATGTTGGTGTTCGCATGTGTGTATTTGGATTATTTGCGGTTGTACTTCTGTCTGCCAAAGCAAAATAATCTTCAATTTGAAGTGGGCGCAGTGATCCGTCTTTGGCTATTTTGCCTTTATCAAAACTCCTAATAGTCGCCACGTCATCCATAACATTCAACTGAATTTCATATAAGACATTACCAAGAGGAATCGTGTTTAAATCTTCTTCCCAAGAGTGTTGGATGCCACACGGCGATAAATCCAATAGCGTTCCTTTTTCTACCCGAACAACGTTTACATACTGCCAAGGGTTATACTGTTTGATACACATATCAATCTGGGCCTTCGCATCTTCATAGAGAAGTGATCCAGCGCGCACGCTTCCTGATATTTTCTGAATTTCTTGATCCAGATCTGTTATGGCTTGTTGATACACAGACCAATTTGTACCTTTTTTCACCCCGCATGTTATTAAACCGTCTTCAAAATAATACCAAGACTCAGGTTTTGCTTTCCATGTAGGATGATTGACACCGTCTGATACATGAAGTTGAAATGAATTGCCAAGGGCTTGAGTAAACTTAAGAAGTAACGGCATATCTGCGCCGTAAACGTCAGTCAATGAAATGGAATTACTCGCTGATGTTTGCGTCTTAACAGATGTATTGTCGCTCACTTCACCAACAAATGTAGGATCTTCACTTGATAACGCAAGAGACAAATTGCTTTTATCATATAATTCATACGATTGCCCAATTTTTTTTCCTATCAATTCTTTCTTCTCTTGCCAATGTTTCTTTTCTACGATATATGTACCACCCCATGTAGGTTGGACGATAAGCTTTGGAATTACAAGATATGGTCGCCTTATATCCATAATTTTACTATCTTAACAACTTCAATAATTTTATCTACATATTTATCAGCGCCAATTAGCTGATATCCATCAATGTTATTTTGCCTCAAACCGATAGTATACGCACCGGCAGCTTTTGCCGACAAGACACCTGTATTAGAGTCTTCAATTATTATCGTGTGCTTACGATCTACTCCAAGAATTTTCATAGCCTCAATATATCCATCGGCCGCAGGCTTATGTGCTAGATCTACTCTGTCTTGCAACGAAATGATATGTTGAAAACCATAATGATTGTGAAGTCTAGATAGGGCTATATCAATCCATGATTTGGGAGATGCCGATACAATTGCAAGAGAAAAATCTGAGTCTATAAGCGTATCAATAAGAATATCAACGCCTGGAGTGATTGGCGCATCTGTGTATACATGTTTTGCATGTCGATCACACGCATCGTAGAGCATTTTGGCGGAAACAGTTGTGCCATACAATTTCGCTGTTTCATGAATGGCATCCATGTTTAAACCAAGCGTTTTATTTAATTTCGTTGCAATTTCCAGTCCATATACCTCTTGATATATTTTTTTCTTATGAATTTCCCAAAAACGTTCATTGTCGATTATCACACCATCAAAATCAAAAATACACGCTTTTTTCATAGAACTATACAAGCGCTGAGGTATTTACACCTTTATCGAAGTCTACTTCAGGAAATTTATGGAGTATTTCGTTGATTTGCTTTTTCAAGATGTCATAGGAATCCTGTGTTTTCCCTTCAAACTTTACCGTAAGATATGGACCATTTTGCGAGGCTCTCACGACAAGCATTTCTTTTTCAGTATCCATGCGTACTCCGTCTATTTCTATATATTCTGCAGTGGGATACAGTTTTTTTATTTCTGCACCTATTTTGTCTGTAACGAGCTGAAATTTAATAGCATCCGGACATCCTACTTTAATTTCAGGGCTTGACACATACTTTGGTAGCTCCTCTACTGCTTGATGGAGAGATTTGCCTACTCGGGTAAGGTAAGACAATAATCGAAGTGACGCGATTGCGCCATCATCGTGCCCATAAAAATTATCAACAAAATAAATATGTCCAGAAAGTTCTCCACCAAAGGGCGCACGTTCATCTCTCACTTTTGCTTTGATAAATGAGTGACCTGTCTTCCACATGATCGCTTTGCCGCCCTCTTGCCGTATAACGTCGCTTACAATCTTTGAACATAATGTATTAAACACAATTTTAGAACCAGGAAGTGAACTGATTACATCTTTGGTAAACAACGCAACAAGAACGTCATTCCACATAATTGTTCCTTTTTCATCTACAACTCCAATGCGATCTCCATCACAGTCATACGAAAAACCTAAATCTGCTTTTTCTTCTATAACACGTTTCGCTAATCGCTCTTGCACTTCATGTTCCGTTGGGTCAGGTGTTCCTACGGGAAAATTTCCATCAGGAACGCAATTTTGCTCTATAACTTCGCATCCCACTGACCGTAATATATCCGGCAAGTAAATGCCCGTTGTAGCAGCACAACTATCCACGACGACTTTAAATTTTTTAATTGGATCTATCCGGCGTTTGAGATCATCAATATACTCCTGTTTGATATCCTTTTTAATCACTTGTCCTACCGGCAAACGTGTAACAAATTTACCAGACTTTACCAGTTCCCGCAGTTCTATAATCTCTTCTGTCAACATTGTTTCAGAATATCCTGTACCAAATTTAAAACCATTGTATTCCTTTGGATTGTGAGACGCCGTGATCATTACCATACCTCTTGTGCGAAAAACATAACACGCAAAATACGCGATTTGGGAAAGTGTCATACCGATGTCGTACACTGTAATGCCAGACTCAATAAGGCCCTTCACCATTGCATCACGAAATTCTAGACTTGATAGTCTACAATCATATCCCACGACACAATCAAATATTTTTCTCTGAAGTAGCCACGTCGCATATCCACGGCCAAGAAGTTCAACATTCTGACTATCTAGTTCTTTCCCTACCAAGCCGCGAAGATCATAACCGCGAAATACGTTATCCGGAATATGTGCACTCATAACATCCTCCTTATAAAGAAATAATAAACTGTTCTATATGCTGTGCAAGAGTAAATGGCGAGCCGCCTGTTTTCACAGCTACTTCTATTGTAGCAAGTCCCTTATAGAGAGACACAAGTTTTTCCATCGTAAAGAAACGCGCCTGTCGTGTCAAGCGAGCCGCTTGCCATGGAGCGACACTTTCAGGAGTAATGCCGTCAGATAATTGTATAAGATAGCGAAAGCGTT
This sequence comes from uncultured Gammaproteobacteria bacterium, assembly GCA_964358845.1. Classification (GTDB taxonomy): domain Bacteria; phylum Patescibacteriota; class Microgenomatia; order UBA10105; family UBA927; genus UBA927. The sequence goes on from CAYHQC010000012.1 coordinate 10,947, forward strand.
TCACAATCATAAAAAAAACTATTTCAGTCGGTTCATTGGTGATAATTAAACGAAACTTAATAAGACTTGATTGTACGTTTCCTTCGTGTAATCCATCAAGGAATTCAAAAATAATTCTTGGGACCATACATACTCGTACTGTCGCATCTTTTCCAAACTTGCCAAGCGTCGTTTTATCCAATTCCTTTGTTTCATAAAGGATGATATCAGAGCTATCTAACGATTGATTGATGATAGTGATAAGTTCTTCATACACTAAAGACTTTTTATTGACCGACGTGAGTAGTCGTAAAATCACAATGCACACATCTTTACCAAATAGCGAAGAAGACTGGAGAGCCTGTGTAAGGGCGGCAGGCGTTAGTCCTTTGCCATCTAGTTCCCTCACTTCTTTTTCGTGTATTGACTCCCGAAGTGTGACGAGTTCTTTATAACTTGCGTCCGTATCATCGCCATGAATAATTGTGAGCATATTATAATTCTTAAGAAAACTTCGATACCAATGCTTGAACTTTTTGTACGAGGGGAATGTATGTTTGCGGATACCCAACAGCCTTTAATGCATCAGACACTGTTACCCATTTTGCATCTTGTATGCCTTCTTCTTTTTGAAGCGTAATACTTTGTCCTATTGTGGAAATAAAGAGAAAATAATCAACTGTTTTTTTTACAATTCCATTTCGTTTATACGTATATGATATTGAAGAAAGCCTTTCTACCATTGAAAGATCAAAAAGTCCTACCTCTTCTTTAATCTCACGTACTGCAGCTTCAAGAGAAGATTCACCTGCCTGCGCAGGCAGGCCTTTTTCAATTTTACCTTTAGGAAACGTCCACTTTCCACTCATGTCTTTGATAAGTAGCAGCTGCCAGCAATTGCGAGACTTGCGAAGTATGATGCCACCTGCGCAGTGTTCTGTTTTCATTTACGATTCCTTTATGGGCTTAAAATATATTTTATCTTTTATTTTATCTGGGAGATGACTACTTTTATCATACATAGAGTACCCTTTACCATAGTCGAGAGACTTCATAAGCTTGGTCGGCGCATTTAAAACAGAAAGGGGAATAGGAAGATTGCCAAATTGTTTTACGTCAGAAAGAGCGCTCATATATGCATCATAAGAAGATCGGTCTTTTTTCATTTGCGCCATGTAGACCGTGCCCGCTGCCAAATTTTCCTGACACTCAGGTAACCCAATTTGTTGACAGGCGGCAAAAACGGCATTTGCAACGACAAGTGCAGTTGGCGACAATACGTCTTCCGAAGCAAATACTACCAGTCTGCGAGCTATAAATACAGGATCTTCGCCGGAGGCTACCATACGTGCTAAATAATAAAGTGCGGCATCTATATCTGACGCCCGCATGCTTTTTATATACGCACTAATCGTATTGTAGTGCTCATCTCCTGCTTTATCATATTGCATCATCTTTTTTTGCGCCGCTTCTTCAATATCCTTCACTGACAGGCCTTGGGCCTGTCCAAGATTGGATGCAATTTCTAAAATATTTAACAGAGCACGAGCATCACCGTTTGAGGCTTGATACAGGAACTCTCTGGCTTTATCATCGAGAGTTATTTTTAAATATTCCAATGCATTATCCGTCACGTTTGTCAGCTGGACAAGATCCAATGGCTTTAATACGAGTACGCGTGTACGAGATAAAAGAGCGGAAATTACTTCAAATGAAGGATTTTCAGTAGTTGCACCAATAAATATCACGGTTCCTTTTTCGACATGAGGAAGGAGCGCATCTTGCTGTGCTTTATTAAACCTATGAATTTCATCAATGAAAAATATCGTGCGTTTATTTTCTGCATTCAATCGATCTCGCGCCTCTTTCATGATGACACGCACTTCTGCGAGAGTAAGGGTTACTGCAGATTTAGAAATAAATTCTGAGTTCGTGAGGGTTGCCAGTAATTGTGCAAGCGTCGTCTTTCCACACCCGGGAGGTCCCCATAAAATCAATGATGGTAAAAAATTTGCAGCAAGAAGTTTTCGAATGATACCGTCTTTACCCACCAAATGTTCTTGTCCAATGACGTCATCAAGCGTTTTCGGACGTAAAATATCAGCTAAGGGTCGTGGCTCTTCCATCGGCTTTATGCTACCACATTCTCCCATGGGAATCCATTGCGGCCAAAGTGGCCGTAGCGAGCAGTTTCTTGATAAATCGGTCTTCGTAAATTGAGTCCTTTGATAATTCCCGGCACAGAAAGATCAAGGAGACTCCATGCAAATGTTTCTATTTCAGATAATGTTACTTTTTCTGTACCAAACGTTTCTATGGCTTTCGCTAATGGTTCACGTTGTCCTATGACATATGCCACACGTACTTCCGCTCGATCAGCCAAACCCTTAGCCACAATATTTTTTGCTATATACCGCGCGGCATATGCGCCGCTTCTGTCTACTTTGGTTGGGTCTTTACCGCTAAACGCACCACCACCATGGCGAGCAAACGCGCCATACGTATCCACAATTATTTTTCTTCCAGTGACCCCTGTATCAGATGATGGACCTCCAATTTCCCATTTTCCAGTACCATTGACAATGACATCTGTAAATTTTGGTGGTTTCATTTTATATAGTTTACATATAGGGGTTATTACTTTTTTATAGAGATCAATTTTTAACTTTTTATTGGAAACCTTAGGATCATGCGGCACTGCTATCACAACCTGATTGACACTCTTGGGTTTTCCATTTTCATACACAATTTTTACTTCACTTTTTCCATCAGGACGCAAATATTTTAAAACCTTGTCCTCACGTAATTTATCCATTTTTTCTACCAAACGGTGTGCAAGCGCTACTGGAAGCGGCATATACTCAGGGGTCTCGTTGGTCGCATAGCCAAACATCATGCCTTGATCTCCTGCCCCTCCATCGTCAACGCCTACGGCTATGTCAGGCGATTGTTCATGGATATATATTGAAATAGGAGATTTGTGTGAAAAATTGTATGATTTTTTATCGTATCCTAACGATTTGATAACGTTGCGTGCTATTTTTTCGTAATCAAGCTTTTTTACACATGTTACTTCTCCCGCAAGAACTATCCTATTGGTGGTCACAAGCGTCTCGACTGCAACCCGTGACATGGGATCTAGAGAAAGTGCGGCATCGACTATCGCATCAGAAATCTGATCACAAATTTTATCAGGGTGCCCGCTTGCGACAGATTCAGAAGTAAAATGGGTAAGTTGAGACATATTGTTTCCCTTTCTTAAGACCCACCAACAAACGCTCTGAGAGCCCTCCGAATCGGAGGGCAAACAGTAAGTTGTGGTGAGCAATTTTTTATAATAAAAAAAGCCACCCTCAACAAGTGGCTAAAAATAGTTTCCTTGTTAAGGCAAATCTCCGCCAGTTGGCGGATTGACACCGTGGTTTAATTGAAGTGGTCCTTCGACAGGCTCAGGACGATTTTTCACTTCGTTAAAATCGGTTGTCGGATGGGTTAATGAGCGAGATCTCTACCCACCACTCTTGATTTATTTGTACTATTCTCTAGAGTACTTCCTCTTTATAATCACTGTCAATATTCAATATCAATTCCAATATCAATTATGATTAATCTCTCTTCGGGTCAATTCCCCGACGCTCTGCGTCGTATAATACATGCG
>CAYHQC010000013.1:0-13969 GCA_964358845.1 uncultured Gammaproteobacteria bacterium
TTTCTCATCCCACTTCCGGCGGATCTTTTTTTTCTCAAAAATTGCTAAATTGTTTTTCATATCGTTACACTATTTTAGCACGTTCGGAAGGAAAAAAAGCACCCACACACCGGGGGTGTGTAACATGCGTGGCGGGCGGATAGTCCACCCTTAGGTAAAAAAAAATTGAGGCTAATTATATTAATTTAAGGATTCTATATCCATAAATATTGACAAATTTATGGATTTATGATATTTTACACTTACTATGATCTTACCTCGTTTCTATGCAAACTTAGAAAAATATTTAACTCCCAATAAAGCCTTAATTATCTACGGCCCACGTCGCTCTGGAAAAACAACACTTATTCAACATTATTTGGAAACTACATCGTGGAAATATAAACTCGATTCAGGAGACAATATACAAACGCAGCATATCTTAGGCTCGCAAGATTTTACCCAAATTCTCCAATATGCAGAAGGCTATGATCTCCTTGTTATTGATGAAGCACAAAATATTCCAAATATTGGTATGGGACTAAAAATATTAGTTGATCAAATTCCTAAAATCCGTATTATAGCAACAGGATCTTCATCGTTTGAACTTGCTGGACAAGTCGGTGAGCCATTAACCGGAAGAAAACAAACACTTACACTCTACCCAATTGCTCAAATGGAACTATTAGAGACAGAGTTTAATTCACAAGAACTTAAAGAAAAGCTTCACGACTATCTTATTTTCGGTAGTTACCCTGAAGTAATTAGTGAACCAACGCAAAAAGGAAAAGTTAAAATTCTTGAAGAATTAGTTAACTCATATTTACTCAAAGACGTCTTAACGTTAGCAGACGTAAAAGGCTCAAAAATACTCACTTCCATATTGAAACTTCTTGCATTTCAAGTTGGAAGCCAAGTGTCTCTCAACGAAGTGGCAAATTCGGTGAACATAGATGTCAAGACTGTTCAACGATATTTAGATCTTTTAGAAAAAGCGTTTGTCATCGTAAGTCTAGAAGGATTCAGCAGAAACTTACGAAGTGAAGTAACCAGTAAAGCAAAATATTATTTTCTGGATAATGGAATTAGAAATGGTATTATTCAACAATTTAATAAAATAGATTTACGTGATGATATCGGTAAGCTCTGGGAAAATTTTCTATTTATTGAACGTTTAAAATATCGAACGTATAAAAATATCTACTCAAATAGATATTTTTGGCGCACCTATAGCCAACAAGAGATTGATCTTGTTGAAGATAGAGATGGAAAACTTCAAGCATTTGAATACAAATGGTCTGAAAAACGCAAAACCCAAGTACCAACTGAATGGAAAACTACCTATCCAGATGCTTCATTTTCGATTGTAAACCCTATCAATTACTTAGAATTTATTAGCTAACAGTGAGTTAAGTAAGAATTTGTTCGAAATCGTGTAGTGTGGGTGTACTAAGAATAGGTGTGAAACCCTGCCCGCAAGGCCTCGCCCGCCGGCATGCCTTCGGCAAAGCCGATGGCGGCCAGGCCATGCGTGGCGGGCTGATAGTCCACCCTAAGGGTGATAAAGAAAGCGCGGAAATCATAGCATTGACACTCCTTTAGCTACCTTCTACGATACGGATATGTCTTTAAAAAAGAGTGACCCAATTTTTAAAACAGTAGGAATTTCGGTTGCATCAAGTTTATTATTTTCGACACTCTTCTTTTTCTTGTACTTCTACGGGGTTATCCCTACAATAAATAAAAATACAACCACTCCTCTAGATGCTCATTTTGCTCAATACGAATCCATAATAAACGAACTATTGACTGGGATACAAAAAGGAGAAATAGAAGCTGCATATAATAAAACTTCCCCGGTATTTCAAAAAAAGACAACGCTAGAGAATTTCAAGAAAATGACGGATGAACTGCAATCGTCACAAAGCATTCCCTCCTCCGCCTGCACTCTTACTGAATACAGCGAGCCGTTTTCCGGATCTATAGAAGGCCTTACTGATACATACATGATCGTACAGACCAAATGTGAAGTGGTAGAAAACAACGAAATCAAAGGATTTAATGTGGAGTTTATTGATGACGAAGGAAAATCGAAAATTTCATTCATAAATCCCTATAAAAATCTCGTCGTACATAAAAAAAATCCTTAATACTTCTTCAGCCACGCATGGTATAATTTCAATTATCCTGCCCCTAACTCACTCATGGAATACACGCGCATGCATCCACATCGTAAAACAAATCGAGGATTATCACTCCTTTTTCTTGTCATAATAACGCTTATAACTGTCGGAATGTGGAAATTAATCCATAAACCGCAGCCAATTATCTCCCCCATTCCAGAAGTCACAGAAGTGCTTAAACCATTCACTCTTTTTTCCAAAAAGAAATCACCACAGGATCTTCTCGAAAAAATTGATAATGTGGTGGGAGATACGATAAAAAACTATTCAGTATTGGTGGATGACCTTACCAAACCTTTCCGTGCAGGTATAGGTGAAAACGAAATCTACGTTGCGGCATCTATCAATAAAATACCGATACTTGCCGCTCTCTACTATTATGCAGAAAAAGGAGACATAGATTTAGACGAGGTGATTACCCTTCAAGCTGCTGACATCCAGGATTATGGCACCGGATCGTTGCGGTATGAACGTCCAGGTGCTACATACTCCATAAAAACTTTAGCGAAACTCATGATCAAACAAAGCGACAATACAGCCGCGTATATACTGGCAAATCACATCATCGGTTACGAAAAACTCCAAGCAATAGTGAATGAGTGGGGCCTCACGCAAACTGATATGACAGTAAACAAAACCTCAAACAAAGATATGGCCTCTCTGTTTCGTAAAATCTATGAAAATAAAATCACCAACAAAGCAAACACAGAAGAAATGCTTTCATTTTTCAAAGATACGGATTTTGAAACGAGGCTTCCTGCCCTCTTGCCAAAGGGTGTAACCGTCTATCATAAAATCGGATCAGAGGTAAGAAACGTACACGACGTAGGAATTGTCACATTCGGCAAGGTCGCGTATTACATAGGCGTATTCACCAATGAAGTTACCGATGAACCGGAAGCTGAAAAAACAATCGCAAACATCTCAAAGCTTGTGTATGAGTATATGAATAGATGACCCCACTACGCTAAAGCTACGCGGGGCAGGTCAAAAATATTATTTGAGCCTCAGCTTGGGGATGGCAATTTTGAGCACCTCATCCATGTGCTCGACAAAATGAAACTTCAAATCTGACATGACCACCTTTGGAATATCTTCTTCCAAATCTTTTTTATTATTCTTTGGCAATATAACTTCTTTAATACCTGCCCTGTGTGCTGCAAGTACTTTTTCCTTCACCCCGCCGATTTCCAAAACTCTCCCGCGAAGTGTAATCTCGCCGGTCATGGAGACCATCTTTCTCACCGGCTTTTTCACAAAAGCTGAAACAATCGCGGTTGCCATCGCAGCTCCTGCCGATGGTCCGTCTTTGGGTACTGCCCCTTCCGGGACATGCACATGCACGTCAACTTTTTGATAAAACTTCTCGTTGAGTCCCAACGCTTTCCAGCGGCTTCGTACATAGGAAAGTGCTGCTTGAGCCGATTCTTTCATAACATCCCCCAATTGCCCTGTAAGAATCAACGTCCCGCGGCCCGGCATAAGCGCTACCTCGATAAAAAGTATGTCTCCGCCCGCCTCTGTCCATGCCATACCGGTAGACATGCCGATTTCATCTTCAATCTCTGCCAAACTGGAGGTAAATTTATATGGACCTAAGTATTGATGCAAATCAGCAACTGCAACAGAAATAGGCTTGACGTCTTTGGTCTCTACTTCTGCAATTTTTTTGGCTACTTTACGAAAAATAGTCGACACTTCTCGTTCTAAACTTCGCACTCCTGCTTCCTTGGTGTATTTGCGAATAATCTCCCGCAAAGAAGCATCAGCTAAAGTAAGAACACCTTTGGGCACACCGTGGATCTCGCGTTGTTTTTCAAACAGATAATCTTTGCCTATATGAAACTTTTCATCTTCTGTATATCCTGCAAACCGAATAATTTCTAACCTGTCGCGAAGGGCCGGAGGTATGGTGTCGAGTTGATTGCACGTCGTGATAAAGAATACATCCGATAAATCAAAGGCCACTTCCAAATAATGATCGGAAAAAGCGTAGTTTTGTTCCGGATCCAATGCCTCTAAAAGGGCGGCAGATGGATCACCGCGGAAATCAGATCCTACTTTATCGATCTCATCGAGCATAAATACCGGATTTTTGGTTCCCGCTTGTTTGACACCCTGGATAATGCGTCCCGGCATGGCTCCCACGTATGTTCGTCTATGACCTCGTATTTCCGCTTCATCGCGCATGCCCCCCAAAGACATCTTCACAAACTTTCTGCCCATCGACCGTGCGATAGATTTGCCAATTGATGTTTTCCCGACTCCCGGTGGACCAACGAAACAAAGAATAGTAGGCGATGACTTTGCTTTGTTTTTCTTAACGATATCTTGTGACTTTTCATCCGCAGAACTTTCTTCTTGAGCTCGTTTGGCCCGTAGCTTCATAACCGCTAAATATTCCAAAATACGTTCTTTTATTTTGGCTAGACCATAATGATCTTCATGGAGCACTTTCTCAGCCGCTGCTATCACGACATCATTTGGCGTCTCCACAGACCATGGTAGTTCGATAAGCCAATCCACATACGTTCGCACATACGATGCTTCAGGATTATAAGGAGACATCTGAGCCAAACGTTTAATTTCCTTCTCGGCTTTTTCTCGTACCTCAATAGGCATATTCGCCTTTTTTACTTTTTCCGTGAGCTCTTTTGAATCTTTGTTCTCGTCGTTTTCCCCAAGCTCTTTCTCTATAGTCTTAATACGTTCACGAAGCACTTGTTCTTTCACATTCTTCTCAAACTTTTCCTGCGTTTTGGTGGCAATTTTCTTCTCAAGCTCCAGCACCTGTACTTCTTTTGAAAGATACCCTGATTCTTTCTCGAGTCTGCCTTTCACCGACGGCTCTGCCAAAAGCTGCTGGCGCTCACTCGGCTTGATATCAAGTACCCCCGCTATCTGGTACGACAAAACCTGCGGCGTCACACCGCTCATGACATTCATAAAAGTCAAAAAATCCATGGATTTGCCAAGCTTCACGGCCAAGCGTAATTGATTGGTAAGGTGATTGAATAATGCGTGCATTTGATCATCATCTTCAATAAGTTCCGGTAATTCTTCTACGCGAGCCATCAAAAATGGTTCTACAGTTTCATACGAAGTAATCTTCACTTTCGTGACCCCGCGAACAAGAGCATTTATCTCGCCTTCGTTTCGCATCATTTGTACTATTTCTGCAATCGTGCCTATTTCGTTTAAATCAGAGGGTGTAGGATCATTGATATTGGCGTTTCTTTGCATTACAAGGACTACACGACGGGAAGAGCTTTGCGCCGCTTCAATAGCTGATACAGACCTCTGCCTGCCAAAGGTAAGAATCATTTCTGTTCCTGGAAATACGATTCCATCACGAATAGGAACAACGGGAAGCATTGATAAAGAATTATCCATAAGTGTATCTATTAGCAGTCAAGTATATCAAGTGCTAATATTTTGTCAATACTGAATTATATAAACTCGTCTATAAGCTTGTCCCAATGCTCTACTTCTAACTTTTTTGATATCAATGTCGAGGTCTGTAACGCTACCTCACGATCCTCACTAGTTGGCCGATTTTCTGAGTAAAAAATTCCAAATGGTATCTTGTCTCCCCACTCAAACGACTTTTCAATAGCTTTCATACGATTGGTAGGATCGTACCCTTTTTCAGTTTCTATTTTATACAGCCGTTGCCTATACCACTGATACGTGTGCACTTTGTCAAACGTGACACATGGCTGTAAGATATCAACGACGGAAAATCCTTTGTGAGCTATCGCCTCTGCCATAATCTCGGTAAGTCCTACGAGGTCTCCTGCAAACGCACGGGCTGCAAAGGTAGCACCTGCCGTGATGGCAAGTGCTAATGCACTGATCGGCTCGTCGCTTGCACCCTCGGGAGTTGATTTAGTTTTAAATCCCTTTTTGGCTGTAGGCGATGCTTGCCCAGTGGTGAGTCCATACACTTGATTATCATGCATCATGACCGTAACATCTGTGTTTCTTTTAGCAGCATGCAAGAAATGATTGCCTCCTTCCCCAAGGCAGTCACCATCTCCTGACACGACGATGACAGGAAGTTTGTGATTGGCAAGTTTGACTCCCTGCGCGACAGGCAATGTTCTCCCATGAAGTCCGGCAAACCCATACATATTCATCCAGTCATACATATTCCCGTGGCATCCGACACCATATATAATAAGTCCATCATTTGGTCCTATTTCTAATTTCGCAAGAGCTCCTTGAAGTGATTTCCAAATACCAAAATCTCCACACCCAGGGCACCATGTGGGTAAAAAGCCAGTGTTATATGATGCTGCAGTTAGGGTAGACATAATTCAACGATTTCTTCCGGGAAAAACGGTCTCCCGTCGTACTTTAATAATTTTTCCGTAATTTCTATGCCCGTTTTTAGACGAATAAGTTGTGCTAATTGCCCTGTCGCGTTCATTTCTACATCAATCACTCGTTTTTTGCCCGCTACTAATTGTTGAAATCCTTCTTTAGGAAACGGAAAAAGCCATGGAATATAAATTGTTTCCACTTTAATGCCCTTGCCGCGCATAATATCCATCGCGGTAAGCACTACTCCACGCGTCGATCCCCACGTCACAAACGTAATGTCTGCGTCTTTATCACCAAACTGCAAAGGAGAAAGCATGTCTTTTTCTATAGCAGTCATCTTTCTCATCCGCTTTTCTACCATATCTTTTCTAAGCCCTGCACTCTCCGTCATATGCCCTAGCCCATCATGTTCGTAAGAATTCGCATAAAACTGACCGTTTGTTGTCCCCGGAACGCTTCGTACTGACACACCGTCTTGACTTCCCAACTCATATCGTTTGAATTCATGTTCCTTCTCACCCGTGTCGCCCATAATTAACTTCCCGCGATCAATCGGTATGGTGCTTTGAAGTTGTGAAGCAGGAACACACCATTGACTCTCATTTAAATATTTATCCGTCAATACAAACACGGGAATTTGATATTTATCAGCAAGATGAAACGCTAATATAGTCAAATCAAATGTTTCTTTCGCGTCCGCAGGGGCTAAAACGATGCGAGGAAACTCTCCATGACCCGAATAAATTGCAAAAAGAAGCTCCCCTTGCTCGGTATACGTCGGCATCCCTGTGGCAGGCCCTACCCGCATGCCTAAATCGATGACAATCGGCACTTCTATCATGCCTGCAAGGGAAAGTCCTTCTACCATAAGAGCAAATCCCCCACCAGATGTAGCCACCATACTCCGAGCACCAGCCAAAGACGCACCAATCGCCATATTTATCCCTGCAATTTCATCTTCCGGCTGTTTATACACGAGTTCCAATTCTTTCGCATGATCAGCCAAAAACGAGATAAGAGCGTTAATTGGCGTCATCGGATAAATTGCGGCAAACTTTAACCCCGCTTTCACCGCGCCCAATCCAAACGCCTCACTCCCGTTTACCACAGCAAGTTTTTCTGTATATGTACCTTTATCCAAATACAATGCAGTAAGATTGGAATAATTTTTCACAATATAGTCATATCCTGCTTTTGCAATCTTTATATTTTCATCAACGACTTCTTGCCCCTTACGGATAAACTGGTCACGTAAAACTCCGGAAAGAATTTCAAACGAGGCACCAAAAAACGCTATTGATGCTCCTAAAGCTATAGTGTTTCGCATGATTGTATCAGCGCCAAGTGAGGAGACAATTTCACGAAGAGGGAGTGGTACAAGCTCAACCTTTGTGTGAAAGTCTGTTGCCAACCATTCTTTATCTTTCGGGTCGTACACGACCACAGTCCCTTCTTGCACTTCTTCTTTATGTTTCTCAATGGTCTCAGCGTTTAATCCAACCAGCAAACTAATCTCTTTCGTCATGCTGGTAAAAGCGGCTGTCGCAATACGAAGCGTCACCACATTATGCCCGCCGCGAATTAGGGATGGATAATCGTTGATCGCGAATATATGATAGCCGGCCCTAGTAAACGCACGAGCAAACATAACGCCTGCGGACATGATCCCAAATCCTGCCTCGCCTGCTATTTTCCATGTGACACTTTGCTTCATAAAGAAATATTATGGATACACTTGTTTCCCATTTTCATCGGTTATAAATATCGCCATGACCGGACACCCTTTTGCGGCGTCAAGAAGCGCTTGATCTGTCTCCTCTTTAGCCGTATCAAGAATTATTGCCTTTGCTTCATCATCCAATGCCCATGCCTTCGGAGCCAAGGCAATACAGGTTGCAGCCCCAATACAAAGATCGCGGTCTATACGCATCGTGAGGTTTCGTATTTTTCGTATTACCCTGGGGTCATTTGAATCCATAGTTATTTATAATATATTTAACCAAGCTTTACAATGATTTTCATAAATGCTTCGTATCCTAAAAGTGCACATTTAACGCGGGAAGGAGTAAGTGTGACGCCAAGTATTTTATATATATCATCCGGCGTAAGTCGCTTCATGTCTCCCACCAACTTTCCTTTCACGTGTTCCGTAAGAAGCGAGGCTGATGCTTGACTGATGGCGCATCCACTTCCAGAAAATCGGATGTCTGCAATTCTATTATCATCGCCAGTACCTTCAAGCAAGAGTTCTATAGAAATAGAATCACCACACGATACGTTGTCTGACGTATCCTTTATCGTCGCAGAAGAAAGATGCCCAAAATTTCTCGGGTTTTTGTAGTGATCTAAAATTTCTTCGCGATAAAGGTCCATACTAATTAACAATTAACCGTTAACAATTAACAAAGTAACGAGTACAACTATAAACGAAAATAACATTATGAAAACATCTTTTTTATATCCTTAAGCCCATTCATCAGAGCATCGATGTCTTCTTTAGAAGTGTAGACATAAAACGATGCGCGTGCGGTAGCAAGGATGCCAAGATGCGCATGAAGCGGCATAGCGCAGTGATTGCCGGCACGCACACAGATATTACTCTCGTTTAAAACTTGCGCTATGTCGTGCGGATGCACCCCATCCATAGTAAATGCAAAAATACCTCCCCGAATGTTTACATCCCTAGGACCCACAACGTGAATGTATGGAAATTTTGCCACTACTTCTAAAGCATAGGCTATCAATTCTTTTTCATGTTCCCGCACTGCTTCCATTCCTAACTGCGTTAAATATGAAACGGCAGCACCCAAACCAATAACACCTGCAATATGCGGCGTCCCTGCTTCAAATTTATGCGGTGTTTCTTTGTACTCTGCATAGTCTCTATACACAACAGTAATCATCTCCCCGCCATATTGATAAGGATCCATAGCATCTAAAAGCGCCTTTTTTCCCCATAAGACGCCAATGCCGGTGGGACCTAACATCTTATGTCCTGAAAATGCCACGAAATCAGCTCCCCATTCTCCGACATCGACTTTCATGTGCGCTGCCGCCTGAGCGGCATCAATGACGATGATACAATTTGGATTAATTGATTTAATTATTTCAACAATCTTTGTAATCGGCGGCAAATAACCCAAAACATTGGATCCGGCAGAAATTGAAAACACTTTTGTTTTTTTCGTAACTATCTTTGACAAATCTGATAAATCGAAAATATATTCAGGCGTGGTATCCCAAATCTTTAATATTGCATCTTTCTCTTTTGCTACCACCTGCCATGGGACCATATTGGAGTGGTGCTCAATGATAGTCGTCACCACTTCATCCCCTTTTTGCAATCGCGGCTTTACAAAGCTTGAGGCCACCATATTGAGCGATTCCGAGGTATTACGTGTAAAGATAATCTCTGCTGAAGATGGAGCACCGATAAATGTCGCGATTAACGCTCTGGCGTTTTCATACGCAACAGTTGCTTCTTCACTGGTCGTATAAATCCCACGAAATACATTTGCAGAATAATTTGTATAGTACCCTGTAATCGCGTCAATAACTGACTGTGGCTTAAGCGAAGTCGCGGTGCTATCCAAATACACAATTGGTTTGTCGTTTATTAAACGTTTAAGCTGTGGAAAATCGTTTCTAATTTTTTTTGTATCTATCATATCGAAAATAAAATATTATCATCCTATTCATCTGGAAAAAAAGATATATCTGGTCCATTTGATGTATACCAATCACGTGCTGTTTTCTGTGCATGTGCTTGTAATAAGGAAATATATTGGGCTGCTGGCAGCATTGATGTATCTCTTTTTGGAAAACTTACTTGCCTCATCTGACTCACGACTGACATTGGATCCGGCACATTGTTAACCTCCACAGGGTGTTCTGAAATAAATATTGGCAGACCGTGTGCAATCTGCAGTACTCGAGGAGCCACATGTGTTATTACTTCACGCCTTACTAATTGATATGGTTTCATTTTTTTTCTTTAAGAAACCGTAAATCATTCGTTTGAACAAAATCAAACGCTTCTTTTGTATTCGCCGTCTTGGGAATATTCACTTGATCTGTCATCAAAAATGCACCCACGTCATCATCACTACTTGTAGCCATATCAAGAAATGCTGCGGGCAGCTCTCGCTGAGGCAACGTCGCTTCACTCTTTCCTCCAAAGCGACTTACATACTCTTTTTGAATTGCTTGTTTTGCTTCGTTTGGGCGGTCTGCCAAAATAAACATGTCCACATCTGATCCTTGATATCCAAACAAATATTTTCCAAATGGCAACGACAAGCCCGCTCTTCCAGAGCCAGTAAACAAAACTGCTGCTATACCATACATCTTCTCAAATTTCTTGGTGATCTCACCTAAAGCCTTTGATGTATGATAAATAGAATAATTCCAAAGATCTTTTTTGAATTTAGGAAATTCTGATAAAAATCTTTTTCTTTCACTAATTGGGTGACTCTTTCCTTTTGTATTAATCCATGCAGGGTACATTAGGACATTCATATCATTTTGCGAAAGTGCAAGATTGCGCACGAATTTCATATCGACCCCTTTTTTGTACCACTCTAACCATCCTAGACTTACATCTTCATCGCTAAGCATGTCCTTACCACCAAGACGTATATTGTTTTCACGAAGAATCGGCGCTACTTCTTGATGCGTTGGATTTGTTCGATTAAGTCCACGAGTTAAAATAAGATGCCTATCTGATTCAGACAGTGATCCAATTTGATCTTTCAATGACAAGCCTTGAGTCAATTCGCTTGATGGAGCGTTAGTATTCATAACTTCACCAATACATCGCCGTTTTCTATCTTTACCGCATAACTTCTCACATTGGTTACCGCAGGAAGCGACATCGCTTCGCCTTTTCTCATATCAAACTTGCCGCCATGACATCCACAGATCACGACATTTCCATCAAGCGCACCTTCTGTCCCAAGAGAACACTCTTTATGTGAACAACGATCATCAATCGCAAAAATCTGACCATCAATGTTTGCCAATGCAATTTTATTATTACCCACCTGTATGGTTTTCATCATGCCATTTGTCAGGTCTTTTTCATGTATCGCAAATGTGTATCCGTCCATAATAAAATTCTCTCCTTAAGATTTAAAAACTTCCGACTCAATTGTAGCACGCTTTTTCAAATCCGGAATAAGCCGCAACGCGCTTTTTAAAAATCCGTCTGCTATCAAATCTCTTGCGACATCCTCCGATATGCCCCGACTCATCATGTACCATAGCTCTTCTGTCCCAATAGATGAAATGGTCGCACCATGCGTGCATCGGACATCATTGGCTTTTATCTCAAGTGCCGGCTCGCTTGTTGCATGGGAAAGACTTGATAGTAATAAATTTTCATTGCGCTGATATGCATCTGTTTTTTGTGCACCTGTATCCACAAGAATACTTCCGGCATATGAAAAAGTTGACGCATCATCAAGCACTGCTTTCACCAATAAATTACTTGTAGTATTTGGTGCTTGATGATGTTGAAGGGTTTGCATAATGATGGAAGCGTTACTGCTCCCGCGCACAATTCCCATACAGGTTGCTTTTGCATATTCGCCAACGAGTCGTAAATCAATAGTGGCAGTCACAGATTTCTTGGCATCAATAAGTGCTACAAATACCAAATTGGCTCTCTTGCCCACGCTATAGGAATATTCCATATCTTCCTCACCGATATGGGCTATATAGAACGTATCTCGTTGTACCTCTGTAACCTGCCGCTTCATCCTACACTCCCCTCTCCCGCCAAGCGGGATTTCGCTTCGCTCAACATCCTTTTCATCCTACACTTCCTTCCATTTGAAGCTGTATAAGGCGATTCATTTCCACTGCGTATTCAAGCGGCAACTCTTTGACAATCGGTTCGATAAAGCCATTGACAATCATGGATTGTGCTTCATCTTTGGCTATACCTCGGCTTTCAAGATAAAAAAGCTGTTCATCGCCAATTTTCGACACTGTGGCTTCATGTTCTATGTTTACAGACTTTTCATGAATCTTCATCGTAGGATACGTATCGGATCGAGACTCAGGATCCAAAAGTAATGCATCACAAACGACCTTCGATTTCGAATTTTTGGCACCTTTGTGCACCTCAACTAATCCTCTATAAGACGTACGACCGCCATCTTTACTGACGGATTTAGAAATAATCTGTGAGGTAGTCTCTGGAGCAATATGAACTGCCTTACCCCCTGCATCTTGATGTTGACCCTTTCCTGCATATGCAATGGAAAGTACTTCTCCTCTTGCCTTTCTTCCCATCAAATACACACTCGGATACTTCATAGTAAGTTTAGAATTGTGAACAAACAGTCCATTGGCAATAAAGTTACCCGCTTCAACCTCAATGTCATATGTCATTTGTGTTCCCTCATAAGAAATATCTGTCACTTTCGTAAACTGAAGAATTTCCCGCTTTTGCTCATCACTGAAATACAAACAATAATGTTTATATTCCTTGATTTCCTTTCCTAACGGCTTCTTTTCCCTACGAACCCATTCAGATATTTTTCTCGGAGATAAGTCTGTAAGGTATGCGAGGTGTTTTACCTGTAAAAGTAAATCATAATTTACTGATGTGATAGATAAATTTTTATGATTTGCTCTTCTATGTCCATCCGCGGCTATATATCCCTCAATAAATGCAGTTATCTGAGATTTTGGAAGTACAAAAACCCATGATGGAACTATTTTTGTTCTTGCCGAACCAGTAAACCCAAGTGCATGCAAAAAATCAACGAATTTGATTCTGTTGTAACGAAGCACAACTCCTCTTTGTTCAGGGTTTAAGCCAAATAAATCTCTTGCTATATTCATTACTTTTCTGTGACTTTTATCCTTTGGTGGCACAGCGATACACACTCGACTTGCATCAATATACCCGTCACCAATATAGAATCCGAGAAACCATAATAAATCATCATTGCTTTCCGATGGAAAATGAAAATCTTTTGTGCCTCTTGTGGGAATAAAGCCTATCGTATGAGGTATTCCTTCCCACGGAACTGTTCCTGAAATACCTATTGAATCACCCGTGCGAATCTTAGAAAGGTTCTTCCAAGAAAGTGCTGTTATTTTTCCTTTTTTTTGCAAAACAAGGAACGGGTGATTTTTTGTCGCAACGATTTCATGAAAATCTTCGGTGTGTATTTTATACGTTTTTTGAGGAGGATTTTTTTTCTTTGCCAATACTTTGCTATAAATCATGCGCAAATCTGAAGTTAATGATAAAACCGTGTCTTCAACCCCAACATCAACCAATCGCACAAGTCCTCTTTTTGTTAAAATATCTGTGTCGCCTGTTAAACACCCTAAATTTCCATCTACCCATTCCATAGTTCCTTCTTCTTCTACTCTGGCTCTTTTGGTTACCAAATTGTAAACATTCGTACTCCAGTTTTGGATGGTGGTATAACGAACCCTCGCTCCCTTTTTCACAATTATCT
>CAYHQC010000014.1:0-13819 GCA_964358845.1 uncultured Gammaproteobacteria bacterium
CATGTATTATACGACGCAGAGCGTCGGGGAATTGACCCGAAGAGAGATTAAATTCCTTGGGACACTAAATGATAGAAGTCAGGCGAAAAAATATGTTACAACTTCTTGTCTAGCGTATAAATTGGCGCTTCTATTGGCCTTTAATTGTGTTTTCTTGAAGGTCGGTATCGCTTTACAACAGCTATATCTACTCTATGAGTCGCAAATCCGACAGGTTGTTGTTTTATGATACATCGTTGTCTTCCATATTGATCAGTGGTCATTTGTCCATGTAGATCCATCGTCGTTTTTTGACCGTCAGTTTCCAATATTATTATTTTCCCTCGATTGATATCAGGAAGTTTACGTGGAAAGCCGATAATTTTTCCTTCACCAAATGTTATATTTGAATTAAACAGGTTGGTGATCCTGTATGACACTTGATCTAAAAGGTTGAGGATGAGTCTGTCTTGCATATTCAACGTTGGATTATGCTACATGTGCATAAAATGATCAAGGATAGAAAGCATGCCGTTATCATCCACACTTGGGCCGATGAAGCCATGACCTGTTCCTTTAGATAGCACTAATTTTTTCAGTTCATCCGTTGCATTTTGGACAGCTGCCGTATATCCACAAAGTTCCATAAAACTCCAATCGCTCGTGCTGTCACCGATTCCTAGGACTTCAGAAAGTGGAATGTTTAGAACTTCTGTTACATCTATTGCTGATTGTTTTTTGGATACTCCTTTTGTTGTGATGAGTCCAAATTGGTGAGGATTGGCAATAGGATGCACGTTTACGGCAAGGGATAGTTTCGTGTCAAACGGATGAAATATCAGTTTAAGTCTGGAAGAATCTTCAATATTAATAGCAATTGGGACGACTTTAATCACTTCATGGAGTAAAGATTCTTTGGTGAGATCGTCAACAATTATGGGTGGCGTTTGGAGAATATGAGCATGAAGCTTTGTGAGCGGCTCTCGTATCTGGCTTTTTTGTATGATGTACGCGTCAGGAGTATAAATTTCTACATACATATTGGCTTGTATATATGCGGAGACGATTTGTGTGACAAGAGAGGCTTCTATAACATGTTTTTTTACAATCGTATTGGTAATCGGATTAATTATGATTGCCCCGCCGTCTGTAATGTGCGGATTATCGAGAGCACAATCGGAAATTATTTTTTCTATCGCATAATGCGGTTTGCCGGAACAAAGGACGATTGGTGTGCCTAATGAATGAATTTGTTTTAAGCGATTGATGACTAACTCATTTGGATATGGAGAATTAAATCCTATTTTGTCGCCAACAATGACGCCATCAATATCGGTAATAACTGCTCGTATCATTGATATAGGATACCATATTGGCTATACTACGGGGATGATTTTATCCGACCGTGATATTAAAAAAGCTTTAAAAGCAAAACGCATTCGGGTGATGCCAGTACTTAATCTCAATACTCAATTGGGATCATGTTCTATAGATCTTCGTTTGGGTAAGCAATTTCGGGTATTCAATCATAGCAAATATGCGTTTATTGATCCAAATAATCCGAAACTTGTCACAGACATGATGACGGAAGTGACACTGAAAAATAATGATCCGTTTATATTACAACCCGGAGATTTTGTCTTAGCAACGACGGTTGAAAATATTGAACTTCCTGATGATCTGATCGGCAGACTCGAGGGAAGATCGAGTTTAGGAAGACTTGGGATTGTAGTACATTCAACAGCCTCCATTTTTGATCCGGGGTGGAGTGGTGTGGTCGTTATGGAATTGGGAAACATGGGTCGGATGCCGGTAGCACTGTATCCTAACATGCGCATTTGCAGTATGACATTTGAAGAATTGAGTTCTCCAGCACTTGTGCCTTATAGTAAAAAAAAGTCAGCAAAATATGCGGGACAAAAATCAGCATTAGCGAGTAAAATTAGCCAAGAATGACGTATGGTAGGAAAAGTAGAATTCGTACTTCTGGTTGACGGCCAAAAACACGAGACAAGAAAAGTACAATTACATAGTCCTGTCCAATTGTTGCGACAACCTGATAGGAGTTGGGTTATTCTTATGGCTAGTTCGGATGATATGCAGTCTGCCGATATTATTCGAAAAATGGGTAAAGAGTTTGGTATTACACCGCTTGATGATGAAGCAGAAGTCACAATTACATTTGATAAAAAGAATATAAATCGATTGCCAAAAGATAGTATGAAGCGATTCTTATCGAGTCGCACGAGTGTGCTTATCGCTCTGCCCACACGATAATTAATTTTTATGGACTGGCCAATTCTTTATAAGCAAGTACTCCACGTCAAAGATGCCAATAATCCAGTAGGCGTTGCTATCATGTGGACCGAGCGGCAGGTCGTCGCTGACATCCTCAAAGATGAAGCATATTGTGCTATTGGAAATCTTTATTCTTCCGCAGGTATTTCAGCAATGATCAGAAATGTCTTTGCCAATCCACACATCCGAAAAATTGTACTGTGGGGCGCTGATTTATCCAGAAGCGGTCAAGCGCTCGTAGCATTGATGGCAAATGGAGTGGATGAGAATTTTTTTATCATCGGTGACGAGAAAAAGGGACAAATAGAAAAAGAAATCGGGAGAGAAAATATAGATGTTTTTCGAAAATCCGTTGAAATAATAAATTTACGGGGAAAGCCAGTATCATTACTTCAAAGCACCGTCGCTGAATTGTCCAAAGCCAAACCTAACCCGTTTACCGAATCCAGATCATTCCCAACCAGTAGGCCCAAACCCTTTACCTATCCATCCGAGCAAATAGGACTTCGCGTGCATGGCAAGACCGCGGCACAAGTCTGGCTTAAAATTCTTAAAAATATCATGCGGTACGGACGAAATAAAACGACTCGGTATACGCAGGAAAATGAATTGAAAGAATTTCTAAACATTATGGCGGTCGTCTATGACGAGGATCCAGACCATCCGTATATGCCGGAATTTTTCCCATTTTCCCAAAAAGATTTGGATCAGTATTATCCACAAGTCTTATCCGCCAAACAAATTCCGGGGATTGCCTACACGTATGGCCAACGCCTGCGAGATTTTGATGGAGTAGATCAAATACAAAATATCATAGACCTGATAAAAAACCGCCCGTTTAGCAAAAAAATGATCGCGGTGACGGCCAAAGTCAAAGAGGATTGGTCAGCGGTAAACAAAGGGGACACGCCGTGCCTTACTCAAATAGTCTGCTCGATTCAGGACGATAAATTATTTATGACCACACATTTTCGCTCACAAGATATGGTCCACGGCTGGCCCAGAAATGTGTTTAGTTTACGAAAGTTACAAAAGTTAATCTGTGATCTGTCGGGCGTTTCTATGGGTGCGTTTGTCATGATTACCCATAGCGCTCATATTTATAGTGATGATTATGCCCTGGTAGAAAAGATTCTCAAGGAAAATTATGAGACAGAATTAGGCTACACGAGTCGACAAATGTTTGAAGATGACCCGCGTGGAAATATCGTTATCTCGGTAGAAGAAGCGAGTAAACATGCAGTTGGCAGGCCCACAAAAAATGCTGTCAAACCAACACACACATCATTTGAAATTGTCGTAAAATTATATGCTCCAAACGGAGGCCTGCTTCTTCACGAGTGGCGGGGCAGTAGTGCGATGGAGGTGTATATTGACATGGTCAATATTGGGGAGTATCTTGTATTGCCAAGCCATTTGATCTATATTGGTACGGAATTGCAGAGAGCGGAGTATTATATTAAACAAGGGATTGCGTTGGAGTACAATCAAGATCCTGCTGCCAATAAGGAGTTATAATATGTCATGGGTAAATACAACACATGGAAGACAATATCTTGAGGGCGGTCAGCGTGTGCAATTGCCTAGTGATGAAAGAGTATATAGACACTTACATTTTGATGGAAAAACTTCTTTAAATGGTGCTACAGCCACATTACGTGGTAAAGGCTGGATTGAACCAGATGATGAAGTTACTGTTATCCGTTCTTGTGAAAATGGTCAAGATCATGAGATACCCGTCGGACATCTCGTTGTTGTTAAAGAGAAACGCCCTCGTCGATCCGATCCGCTTAAAGATGCCATAGAAAGCTGGGATAGATTAATTCAATTTGTAGGCTCTGGATCTAGGACATTCTAGTCGTTCTTGACATTGTCCCGCATCATTCTTCATACTAAGTATATGCTCGATCAATTGTTTGGATTACTTCTTTTTGGTCTTGGTCTTTCTGGCCCTTCCTCATCCCCAAGTGTAAAGGGTGATAGTGACACCATAAAGACAGAGATTCAAAGTACAAAAGACAGAGAGTCTTCCTCTGATGCTTCATTGAAGGCAGAACCCTCGAAGGATAAAGAGCGAAAAATTAAAATGCGTGAAGATGAACTCAAAAATATTTTTGAAGTTCGAAAAGAACGTCTCCATGAGGAATTAAAGACTCGACGAGAAGAAGCCGTGGAGAAATTTAAAGAAGAGCGAGAAGCATTTAAAGAAAAAGTGTCTCAAATACGCGATACCAAAAAGAAAAAAGTAGTAACAAAGATTGATACGAAAATAGCAGAAATAAATAAAAAACGTACGGAACAGATGACTGAACGGCTGACAAAAATGTCGGAAATATTGGATAAAGTGGGAGTACGAGCCTCAGAATCAAGTACTGCGGGCAAAGATTTGACTACAGTAGACACGATTGTATCGTCAGCCCGTATAGCCGTAGCGTCTGCACAAACTGCTGTGAGTACACAAGCGGGAAAAGCGTATGTTGCTGCTATCGTATCCGAAGATGCAATAGGCGACGCTATGAGTACGGCGCTTCAATCCTTACAAACGGATTTGACTGCCGTACAGAAGCTGGTCAAGAGTGCACAACTTGCGGTACAATCATCAGTGAAAGAATTAGGGAAAATTATGGATGGGGGTACAAATTAAACTATGAAACGCTCGTCAACACTTGTTATTATAATTCCTCTTACGGTGGTCGCTATTATGATTGGACTTGTTTTTGTCATGCGTATTTTGTCAAAGGCTTCAGAGCCAGTTGCAGTTCCTATCGAAGCGACGGCGCCACTTCTTCAGGATGACGTCGGAAAACCGACCAACGGATTTACGGTTACCACAGGCCGTGCGTCTTCAGTTTCTGATTTGGAAATGGATGTAAATACTACTGCTGATACCAATGACACCAGTGAGATTGATGCGCTTGAAAACGAAGCCTCCGCTTTATAACTTTTTTTGAACGCTTTCGTAGGCCTTCTTCATTTTTGCGGCCATTGTAGACCAATCAAGTAAAGAAAGGTCTTTGGGGTTTAGATGGTGTTCTTTTTGTTTCATGGTTACCCGATACAGTTCTTCAGCAAGCTTAATTGGGTTATTGGCGGATATTACATGGCCCTTAGGAAAGTTTTTAAGCATTGGCGATATACCCGTGACGTCTGTGGCGATTATAGATGTGCCGCACGCGAGTGCTTCAAGTGCCACCATGCCAAATGATTCGTAGTGACTCGGCATGACGACCACATCTGCTGCGTTATAGTAGTCGGGAAGCTTTTCTTGTGGTTTTGCTGTCACAAACCGTACGCTTGTCGCAAGTCCCAATGTCATTTGTAATCTCTCTAAAGATTGTAGTTCTGTAGACCAGCTGGATTTATCTTCACCTACATCACCGCCCACAATCCAAAGACAAACTTTTTTTGCTAATTCAGGATGAGAGTAGAGGAGTATTTTGAGGGCAAAAAGGAGCACGTCAAATCCTTTTATAGGATCAATCCGTCCAACCGCTACTATGATGCGGTGATTTGGATCTGCACCAATAGCTATTTTGGCAGCTTGTTGGCTTTTTGGGCGAAAAAGTACTGTATCAACACCAGGCGGTATGGATGCGATTTTATTGTCAGGACAATCATACAAACTTGAAAGATACATCGCATCATTATCACTTGACGTAACGAAGAAATCTGAATTTTTTACCAGAGTCTGTTCTATAGAAATACGTTCTTTTGGGTCGTTTGTGAGTTCGCTTCGCGACACGAGTTGTTTCATTAGTCCTAAGGTATGGAAGGACATGATAATAGGTGACTTAATTTTGTGGGTATTTCGTAGTGTGTGAGCCACGATACCTGAATAATAATAGTGTGCATGGATGAGGTCGTAGCGTAGGCGTTCTTTCTCTATAAATTCATGCATGTTGTTTGCAAATTCCGAAAGGTGTTGGATGACTTCCTTTTTAGGATATTTAGTCAGTGGGCCAGCGGGAAGATGGATAACACGTGTCTTTTCATTGATGTGTACTATTCGAGGGTTTACGGTATCTTGTGCGCGAGTAAAAATATCTATCGAGTATCCGATTTTACTTAATGCTTTGGAAAATTCGAAAACATAGACGTTTATACCTCCCTTTTCTTTTCCTTCCGAAGAAGCAAGCGGACATTCATGGACTGAAATCATCGCGATGCGTTTCATGAAGTTATTGTACCATTTTGTGTATGAAATTTACTCGTCTTTCGATTCGGACGAAAGGAGGAAGATGAGGAGATAATCAGGGTATAGAGCACTATGCTAACATGTTAATACAATTTATTTGGTTTGTTTGCCTGCGTTTACTATGGCTGCAGCGGGTTTGTCCATGATTGCTGTGACACGGTTTGATACGCGTTGTAACGCGGACGCTGGACATTGGATTGTTGGTGGATTATTAAACGCATTGTCAAATTGTTTTCCTTTATCTTCACCGAATCCCAAAATAAGAATTTGTTTTGCGCTTAGTATATTTGCAATTCCTGCTGTATATGCAAACGTAAGTGGTTGCTGTCCGCGTTGTTCATCTCGATCAAGTACTTCTTGAGAGAGTGTGGCAACGTGTGTTTCTTTATCAAACGGCGTATTTGGCTCGTTAAATCCAATATGACCATTTGGTCCTATACCTAAAATAACAAGGTCAATTGGATGCGTTTTGATAAGGTCATTGTACCGTTTGACCTCGGCTTGGGGGTCAGGTGCCATACCGTCTATTTCGTGTCGATTCTCGAAGGGAATGTGTAAGGGGTCAAAGACTCTCGTGCGTAAAAATCCGACGAAGCTTTCATTATCTTCAGGTGTCACGCCTATATATTCGTCTAAATGAAATGCTTGTATTTTTGAAAAATCTACACAAGTTTCTTGTGCTAAAGAAGCAAGTTCTTCATAGACAGGGATTTGGGTTTGCCCGGTAGGAAACATGATTACAGCATCTGGTTTATGGATGACAGTCGATAAAATCGTTTGTGCTGTAGCTCTGGCGGCTTCTCTTTCTGTCGCATATTCACGGATTGTAATTTCAGGCTTCACCGTCGTGAGCTCTATGTGGGTGATAGTCAGTTTCTCGGTAAGCGCCATAAGGCCTGTAGTATAACACTTAGCCTCAAAAATGCAAGTTGTTATCTTACGGTAACGCTTTTGGCTAAATTTCGTGGTTTACCCCGAACCGATGTATATTACCTAACTGTCACGCTCTTAGCGAGGTTTCGGGGCATATCAGGATCATACCCGCGATCAATAGTTAGGTAGTATGCAAGAAGCTGCGCTACCATTATGTTTGGGATAATTGTGGCAAGCCCGACGTTTGTGACGGGTAAAAACTCGTCGAATACTTCATCCTTTGTGTCAGAGATACCGATGATATAGCCGCCTCTTGCCTTCATTTCCATCGCATTTGCCATGGTTGATTGATAATGCTCGTCGTGTGGCGCAAAGACCATGCAGATTGATCCTTCGGTCACAAGTGCTAACGTGCCATGTTTTAACTCGTCAGCAGGGATGCCTTCTGCGTGGATGTAGGAGATTTCCTTGATTTTTAACGCACTCTCTAACGCCGCACAGTATGAGAGTCCGTGTCCGACGATATACATGTGTTGCACATCTTTAAGCTTTTGGGCAAGTGCGACTATGCGCTCTGTGTATGTTTTTGTTGTTACTTCTTTGGCAGCTTTGGCGGCTTTAATAAGTAAGGTCTGCCCTTCCTTTACTTTGTTAACCATTGCATACGCAATAAGCAGAAGATGCGCGATTTTGGTGATAAATGCTTTGGTAGACGCGACACCTTTTTCAGGTCCTGCGCCAATTGCAAGTTTTAGATCAGACATACGCCAAAGCGTAGACCCGACGACATTAACCAGCGAAAATATTTTTATATGCTTCGCTTTTGCTTTTTTGACGACGTCTATAAGATCCATGGTCTCCCCAGATTGTGAGAGTGCTACGAGTACACTTTTTTCGGGTATTATAGATACGCGGTGATCAAATTCACTTGCTACGCCAAAGTTAATAAGTTTTTTTGCGATAAGAGAAAAAAGGTATGATGCTGTGCGCGCCGCATGACTTGACGTGCCAGCCCCCACCATATATACCCGAGGAGCTTTTTTTAATTCCTTTGCGATTACTATTGACTGACCTGCTGATTCAGATGCGATTTCAGATAAAAGTCCCGCCTGCTCATGAATTTCCTTGAGCATAAAGAATGGATAGTGTCCTTTTTCTGCTTCTTTGGCAGTCCATGTCAGCATTTGTTTTCTTGGTCGTACGTCGTCGCCAGTTGTCGCATTATAAATATGAATAGAATCGTCCTTTACAATCGCCATTTCATCGTCATCGAGGAAATGAACCTGCTTGGTATGAGGAAGAAGAGCTGCCGGATCACTTGCTAAGAAATTTTCATTGACCCCAAATCCCACGACCAATGGAGAACCGTTTCTTGCTGCAATCATCTCATGAGACGTGGTGTTTATAAGAATAATTGCGTTTAAACCATCCAGTTCTTTAAACGCACGCTGTACTGCTTTAGAAAACATGGTTGTTTTCGCATATTCCTCAACAAGATGCACTATGACTTCAGTATCCGTATCAGAGACAAAGAGATGCCCCTTGGCTTTGAGCATTTTTCGCAACGCTTCATGGTTTTCGACAATGCCATTGTGTATTACGGCAATTTTTTTGGTGCAGTCAAGGTGGGGATGTGCATTTTTTTCCGTAACGCCTCCGTGAGTGGCCCATCGCGTATGACCTAATGCTAAGGTACCTTTTGGAAGCTCAGAAACAGTACCAGTACCTATTTTTCCTGCCCTTTTTTTGACCACAATAGTGTGTGAGGATTGTGGCACCACCGCCACTCCCCATGAGTCATACCCTCGGTACTCTAAGAATTTCAATCCCTCCAAAACGATTTGTGGTGCTGTAGACTTGTGTCCAACGTATCCAAATATTCCGCACATAGTGCCATCAGAGAAGCGGACTTCTTGTTTTATAATTTATGTCTGACATTACTATCAGGTTTTTCTCATAAAACTTACGGTGAAAAGCGTCACCGAGGGGTACCCGCAGATTAACCTCGCCGAAGTCTCGCCACAGGCGGACAAAGGCGGGTTTTCGATAAACCCCTTCCTCGTATCCCGGTTATTATGCTCACTCGGCTCGTATCAACCGGGCTTGCCCAGCTGGTGTGACGAGCCCAAGCGAGGAACATAATAGCTGGGCCACACGCTATAAAATATTTTCCGCTCTCTGTAAATGTACCTTACTGTCCCATGCTACTTTGTCCATGATTCGATTGTCAAGTTTCTCAAACGTATCATCATGTTAGCATGTTAGCATGATGATATATGCTTATTTTATACTATTCTTCATGATATGATACTTTTTGTATGAACGAGCTATTAAGAGAAATTAAAGTATTGATTTGGGATTTTGATGGGACGCTTTATAAACAGATTCCTGCATTGTTAGATAATATCCGCGATACGGAAATTCAAGTTATTGTCAAACACACAGGATGGAGTGAAAAAAAAGCCAAAGAAGAATTTTATAAAATATATGGTGTCACGACTCCCAGTGGTACGACAGCCGTATCTCAAATAGCTCATATCCCTCACGATCAATCATCTAGAGAAACATCAGCATTGACGAATTACAAAAAATTCTTACATTCAGAACCAAGATTGTCACAACTATTTGAGTCACTCTCTATGTATCGACATTTTATGTTGGTAAACGGTAGCCAGGAGTCTGTTTCTCAAGGACTTGCACTGATTAATCTCGATAAAAATATATTTGAGGAAATTATAACTTCTGAGATAGTTGGAGAAACTAAACCAAGTAAAAAAGGATTTGAATACATTATGAAAAAAACAGGGTTACCAGCCGCGGCTCATATAATGATTGGTGATCGGGAGGCTGTTGATTTAGCGCCAGCCAAGATGCTTGGCATGAAGACGTGTCTGGTTTGGTCAGACTCAGCGAGTCTTGTCGCAGATGTTACCTTGAAGACGGTGTATGAAGTTGCTACGATACTTTAGGATAAGAAGTATGTATATATGAAGATTTATTTTACAAGCGCCACTTCCAAAAGCCTCGAGAACAGCGTGCGTATTACACAGGTGATTAATGCGCTAAAGGCTATGCATCACACATTTACCTCAGGTGAGCAAATTATAGCGTCTGACGATCAGGATCACGGTATAGGTCCGACCGATATATTTTTGCGGGAGAAGAAAGCCATCGAACAGTCTGATTGTATTGTGGCAGAAGTGACGGTGCCAAGCAGTGGCGTCGGGGGAGAGATTGTGTATGCATTAACGCACGACAAGCCTGTGCTTTGTTTGTTTTACAAAGATGCATCTGACGCATTGTCTCCGATGATTACGGGCAATCCTTCGGAACATTTGTATCTTGAGCATTATGATGAAGATAGTCTCACCGTTGTATTAAAACAGTATATTGATGAAGTTTTGATACAACATTCTCGAAAGGGAAAGCTTATTGTCATTGACGGCGGAGACGGATCGGGAAAAACCACGCAATCAGAACTACTTTCAGTATATTTTTTGAATAAAGGTATAAAAGTGAAATCGTTTGACTTTCCACGGTACTATTCCTCTTTTCATGGTAAAGTCGTTGGTCGATTTTTGGCGGGAGAGTTTGGCGGGGTGAATGAAGTCTCGCCCTATTTGGCGTCCTTGGCGTATGCTTTGGATCGTGCAGCAGCCAAAAAAGAAATGGACGATTGGTTAGGCCATGGCGGCACGATTGTAAGCAACAGATACGCCACAAGCAACATGGCACATCAAGGCGCTAGGCTTCCGGAAGAAAAGCGCAAAGAATTTTTGGATTGGATTGATGAACTTGAGTACAAAGTGCACAAAATTCCTCGCGAAGATATCGTTATTTATCTTCACGTTCCATGGCGGATCGGCATGGAATTGACTAAGAAAAAGGGGTTGCGGGCATACTTGGGTGGGAAGAAAGACATCTTGGAGACTGATGAAAATCATAGGGCTGAATCTGAAGTAATGTATCTATCTTTAGCAAAAAAGCGTAAAAATTGGGTCGTAATAGAATGCGTCATAGACGGCGTAATTCTTACCAAAGAAATGATTCACGAAAAAGTGTTGGACGTACTTCGAAATAAAAAGTTGTTATGACCACCATCTACCTTTTGCGTCACGGTGAGTACAGTAGTTCGCAGGGGATTATCCCATACCGTTTATCCGGCTTTCATCTTTCGGAGATTGGTATTGCGCAGGTTAAATCTCGTTCAGATTCGCTCGCAAATGAGCCAATTGTTGCAATATTTACGAGCCCCATGGAGCGAACATTGGAGACTGCTCAAATTTTAGCTTTACCTCACGGGCTTACACCCATTGTCGATGAGCGTTTAAACGAAGTCCGTTCACCACTTCAAGGAAAAACAAAAGCAGAAATTGACAAACTTGGCGGATGGTTTGTGTATGAAAACGAGTGGTACAAACAGCAGGGAGGAGAGTCGCTTTCAGAAATATGTTCACGTGTGTATGCGTGCATTGATGAAAAAATGAAAGAGTACGAAGGAAAAACGCTTGTGTTTGTCTCGCATGGTGATAATCTTATGTTGGCAGCAGATCGTTACAAAGGCCTTCCAATTTCTCTTGCTACGCTTACTGATCGACCATATATCCCCATGGCTGGTGGGTATAAGATTGACCTTGAAGATACGAAAGTAAAAATACAATCTATTTAAAACGTTGGAGTAATCCGGAGATGTTTTTCTACGACCTCGAGTCGTTCTTCGGTGTCACTGTGTTGTTTGGTGTGAAGTGTATCTTCTTCCCTTCTGGTTTTTATTTCCGTAATAAATGTGTCTAGCTTGGTATTTACATCATCAAGTTTCTTTGTCGCTTCCTCTTTTGTGGGAAAGATGAGTTTCATCGAGTCAATGAGCCAATTGATGTCTGGAAGCGTCAATATAGGTTTAAGCTTTTTCATATATTTACTTTACTGCGAGTATCTATGACTGTCAATCTGTATATTTAAATGTCCCATAGTATTTGACAACATAGTCCATCTTTGATATACTGGCTATTGTAATTTGAATTAAATGCTGATATAAATAATTACAAGCGTTTTAGGAATAACATCTTAAAACGGTTTTGTTTTTTTCTCAAGTAACGCCACCCTCCGATTCGGAGGGACGTAGGACACCAAATGAAAAAACCAATAAACCAGTTGTATAGTCGTTTTTTTAGAGAGACCCTTCACGGGTCTTTTTCGGTTTTGGAGATATGTCAGGTAGTAGAATTTCGACACGCGTTCATTTTTTGCGCGAATACAGGCATTTCTCCATATACACAGAGCGTTTGTTATGAAAGGAGGTTGAATATTTTGACAGCGTAAAACGCAAAGGTCGAAATTTCACTACCTGATATGAACGAACGCCCTCCAATCACGTTTGTCACAAGCCTTGATGGCAATAATAAAGCAGATATTTTTCATAAATGGCTTCCAAACTGGACGATTACGCGAAGAGATCCTCTTTATAACGAAGATCGTATTCATGAGGATGCGCCGCACACAGAACATAGGCCGCAGATTATTGCCGAACGGAAAGCCAAAGACGATATAGCATTAGCTCAAGTCATGTCAGGTATCGCCAAAGCGATAGTAGAAGATGGAGACATGTACACATTTGGCTCAGAAAAGATGCTTCTTTATACGGATACCGTTCAGCTTGTGCATACAAATGATACAGAAATAGTACTTCTAGAAAAGCCCGTAGGAGATCCAGTAGAGTGGGCGAAACATTCTTCTGAAGCCATGATGCAGTCAGGAAAAGATGTAGAAATAATAAACGCATTGACAGGCGTTCGAGCGGGTAAGGATGGTGTGACAGAACCTGTATCCGTTATTCTTCATGTTCGTGTTTCGATGCGGCCTTTTACGCGCGATGAAGTAGTTGATTTTGCAACGAAATCACCAGCGACAGTTGCCTCCACATCGGGAGGCTTGTCAATAGCCAATGGGGGACGAGCATTTTATGATATGAAAAAGCCTTTAATAGTCTCTGTTGCTGAGTCGATGGATGATAAAAATCCTATCGAACTAGTGCGATACAACAGATGGGAGTATATTACCAATGCAGAGTTGAAGCCCTTTATCTGCGGCGCAGTCGAGCCAGCTATCGAGAGATTGATAGAGAAAACAAAGGCGTCAAAAGTGCTATAATTTTCGTATTCTATGGATACACAAATCATCAAAGACACAGAAGTTTTTGAGCTTATCGTCGCTGAGACAAAAAGGCAGTCAGAAGTTTTGGAAATGATTCCTTCAGAAAATTATGCCTCATTGGCGGTCCGTCAGGCAGTGGGGTCAGTATTTATAAACAAATATGCGGAAGGTCAAGCTGGGAAACGATACTATCAGGGAAATTCAATCGTAGATCAACTAGAAAGTTTGTGTAAAACGAGAGCCTTAGAATTATTTCATCTGTCTTCCGATCAGTGGGGAGTCAACGTACAAGCGCTCTCTGGAAGTCCAGCCAATCTTGCG
>CAYHQC010000015.1:0-13768 GCA_964358845.1 uncultured Gammaproteobacteria bacterium
CAGCAAGGGTGATAGCAGTTAAAAGAACGTCATCTTGATAACAAATAAGTCCATAGGAATTTTTAAGCACCTCAGAGAGACGATCATCAGGAAATACCACAAATTCAGGGTTATTTTTTCGTCTGATATATTCAGGAATCACCTGCATAGGTCCGGGACGAAACAATGCCACCATAGCCATAAGATCAAAAATCGTGGTTGGCTTTAATTCTTTGATGTATCGTCGCATCCCGGCTGATTCAAGTTGAAATACTCCTGTCGTCTCACCGTCAGAGAGCATCTGAAATGTTTTCTTGTCAGTAAGCGGTATGCCATACGTATCTATGACTTCTCCCTTAGATTTTTCTATAAATTTCAATGCCTGAGACATGATTGTCAAATTGCGAAGCCCCAAAAAATCCATCTTAAGAAGTCCTACACCATCTTCTCCCACGGTATACATATCATATTGCGTGACGATTCTGTCGCCTTTTGATTCCCTCTGAAGCGGCGTGTAGGAAACGAGTGGCTTATCCGCTATTACTACCCCTGCCGCATGCACTGATGCATGGCGAGCGACTCCCTCGAGTTTTCGTGCGACATCGAGTAATCGTTTTGTCTCCGGTTCAAGTTTATACGCGGTTTGAAGTTCTGGCGTCATCTCCAGCGCCTTTTCTATCGTCATTGCTGATCCTTGCAAACCCAAGGGAATAAGTTTGGATATTCGATCGGGCTTAGCATACGGCATGCCCAGAGCTCTTCCTGCATCCCGTACTGCACCTCGGGCTTCCATAGTGCCAAAGGTAATAATTTGAGCCACCTTGTCATCACCATACCTTTGCGTCACATAAGCAATCACTTCATCACGCCTGTCATCTGCAAAATCAAGATCAATGTCTGGAGGGCTTGGCCGAAACGGATTTAAAAATCGTTCAAATGGCAAACGAAAATAAAATGGATCTATACCAGTAATTCCTAAAATGTATGAAATGACTGACCCTGCAGCTGATCCGCGCCCAGGTCCCACTCCAATTGACTGATCTTTAGCCCAATTGACAAAGTCAGAGACGATAAGAAAATACGTAGAATATCCTTTTTTGGTAATAATATCGAGTTCATACCGTATGCGTTTGTCAATTTCATCAGTCATTGTCGGATATCGATGCGCCACGCGTTCCCAGATGAGCTTCTCGAGGAAACTTTCCGCTGTTTCATTTTCCGGTAATGGAAACTTCGGCAAAATCCATTTGCCGACCGAGAGCTCGATATCACACATATTAGCGATCTTTACGGTGTTTTCGATCGCCTCCGGAATATGTTCAAACAACGCCTTCATTTCATCTTGTGAACGCATGTAAAAATCAGGAGATGAGAGCATAGAAAGCGGCCTGTTTTTTTCCACAATCGTACGCTGTGTCTGCACGCAAAGAAGTATTTCCTGCGCTTCTGCATCATCAGCGTTTACATAATGCACATCGTTTGTCGCAACCAGAGGAAGACCTAATTTCCTTGCAAGTAAAATGAGTTTTTCATTCACCACTGCTACTTCCGGGATATTTGCATGACTTTGTAGCTCTATATAATAATGATCTTTCCCAAAAAGTTTCGAATACCGTTTGGCAACTTCCTCAGCCTTTGTGTCATCGCCATGAAGAAGATGCTGTGACACTTCGCCAGCTAAACACGCAGAAAGACAAATAAGACCCTCATGATGTTTTTCTAATAAATCCCAATCGATACGGGGTTTATAATAAAATCCGTCAAGGTGTGCAAAGGTCACTAACTTCAACAAATTTTTATACCCTTCTTCATTTTTT
This sequence comes from uncultured Gammaproteobacteria bacterium, assembly GCA_964358845.1. Lineage (GTDB taxonomy): Bacteria > Patescibacteriota > Microgenomatia > UBA10105 > UBA927 > UBA927. The sequence goes on from CAYHQC010000015.1 coordinate 1,797, forward strand.
GCAAGAAGGATCAAATGGTATGGATCCGTATCCATTTTGCCTTCCTTATCAAGGCGCGAACGCCGAGCGACATATGTCTCTACCCCTATAATTGGCTTAATTCCTGCAGCTTTGGCTTTAAGATAAAACTTAAAGCTCCCATACATGGAGCCGTGATCGGTGAGGGCTAACGCGTCCATTCCCAGTGCTTTTGCCTTTAAAATAAGATAATCAAGTTTCCCCAACCCATCAAGAAGTGAAAATTCGCTGTGGACATGAAGATGGATAAAATCTGACATAATATTCTTTTGTCATTCCCGCGCAGGCGGGAACCCAGTTTTCAATATTTACACGTTTTTAAGAGCTGCTTTTACCGCGTCCAATATAACATTCGCATCTGTCTTTGGTAATTGCCGTTTCACCATACCCATAAGAAACATGACGGATTGTTCTTTACCTGCTTTATAATCCGCCACTGCTTTTGGATTCTCAACGAGTACTAAAGAGACTGCTGATGCTACCTTTTCTGGATCAATCGCTTGTCCGGTTTGACTTGTAATAATTTGATTTGCCAGGTCAGTTGAGGAGGTAGCGTCAAAATCAGTCACTTTATTTATAACCCAGTTAGCAACAGTCACGCCAGAAATGTTTGCCTTTTTTATAACTTCTTCAGAAACAACCCCGTCAAACAGTGTGCGCATTTTTGCATTTTCAACAAGTATGCTTGCCTGGTACTCGCTTAATCCATAGGTTTTTATCATATTGTCTTTCACAGTATCAGGTAATTGAGGAAGTGCATTCCTAAGCTTCTCTATATATTCTTTCGTAAATCTCAAAGGGGGGATATCAGGCTCTGGGAAATACCGATAATCAGAAGCACCTTCTTTTTTGCGTTGAGAAACTGTCGCGTTTTGCCTTTCATCCCATCCACGAGTCTCTTGTACCGGTATTTTTCCTTCTTCCAAAATCGCGACATGCCGTTTAAACTCATATTCAATCGCTGCTGCAGCGAATTTAAATGAATTGATATTTTTTACTTCTACTTTATAGTCTGGCAAATCGTCATTGCGAGGAGTCTTCGACGCGGCAATCCCGAACGAGTCACTGGCTTGCTTCACTTTCATGCGCACAGATATATTTGGCTCCAAACGCATACTTCCTTTTTCCATGTCAGCATCCGAGATACCGACGAAACGCACGATCTGATGCAACTTTTTTAGAAACTCTATCGCTTGCGCACTGCTTTGGATATCCGGCTCTGTGACAATCTCCATAAGAGGCGCGCCGCTTCTATTAAAATCGACGAGGGTAACGCGCTTTCCATTGAGCAATATATGCTGCAATTTTCCCGTATCTTCTTCCAAATGCACGCGATGTATGCGTACGTCGCCAAAGGAAGTTTTTACCACGCCGCCTTTGCAAAGTGGTTGATCGTATTGAGAAATCTGATATCCTTTGGGCAAATCAGGATAGAAATAGTGCTTACGATCAAATTTAGAAACCTCGGCTATGTTAGCTCCAAGCGCTAACCCCAACATTATCGTCCAATCAATCGCCGTTTTGTTAGGAACTGGCAAAGCACCAGGAAGTCCCAAACACACAGGACATGTTTGGGTATTTGGCACTTTGCCAAAATGGTCAGCAGGACATCCGCAAAACATACCGCTTTTCGTCTTTAGCTCGACATGAATCTCAAGCCCTATTACTAATTCGTACTCGTTCATGAATTTTCTCCTCTAGGAATTTTCTTATGCCAATCAGTCCCTTCTTGATACGCACTCCCTAACGAAATCAACGTTTTTTCTGCATACATATTTCCAATAAGCTGCATGCCAATCGGCAAACCTGTTTTTGTAAATCCGCATGGCAGAGCAAGAGAGGGAACGCCAACAATATTGACAGTCCCTGTGTATACATCAATCATCATATTCATAACGGGGTCATCCAGAAGTTCTCCGAATTTAGTTGCGGCAACAAAGCTAACCGGTGATAAAATCGCATCATACTTCGATAATACTTTTTTATAATTTGCTATAAATACACTGCGAGCTTTTTGTGCTTTTTTATAATACGCATCATAGTATCCCGACGATAGAGCATACGTGCCAGTTAATATTCGACGTCTCGTTTCTTTGGTAAATAACTCGCGCGTACCACCGTACCGAACGCCATCATATCGTCCTAGATTAGAACTCGTCTCACTGGGTGCTAATATGTAATACACTGGCACACCAAATTCAAGAAGCGGCATGGATACGTCCTCAACAATTGCTCCTAACGCTACAAACTGTTCACGCGCTTTTATGATAGCTGTTTTAATCTCCGGATCTAATCCTTCTTTGTAGTATTCAAGAGGAAATGCTATGCGTTTTCCTTTAATAGACTCTTTAATACCCTGCACATACTCATCAACAGGATGCGGGGAACTCGTCGCGTCATATGGATCTATTCCTGCAATCGCTTCCAATACTACGGCGCAATCTTCAGCTGTCTTTGCAGTAGGACACACAGTATCTAAGCTTGATGCATACGCAATTGCGCCATACCGAGATACTCTTCCGTATGTAACCTTTAATCCTGTTGTACCACACCATGCTGCGGGATTGCGAACTGATCCTCCGGTATCTTCACCTATCGCAAATGGCACGTAGCGAAGTGCTATCGCAGCTGCAGGGCCGCCACCAGAGCCACCGGCAGATCTTGTTATATCCCATGGATTTTTGGTCACAGGATAGTCCGTATTCTCAGTACTTGCTCCATGGCCCCATGCGTCCATATTCATTTTGCCGATTAGAATTGCTCCACATTTTTCTAAACAATCAATCACTGTAGCATTATATGGAGGAATATAGTTATCAAGAATTTTTGATGCGGCAGTTGTCCGCATTCCCTTCGTAATATACGCATCTTTAACTACATAGGGAATGCCATGAAGCGTGTGGCTATCAGCCGTTCGTGTGTCATCAGCTTTTTTTGCCATTGCTAAAGCTTCTACCTTTTCACGTATGGTAATCGCGGCGTGAATAACAGGCTCTGATGCTTCCATACGTTGATATGATTCAGAAACCAGATCAACACTGGAGATGGACTTTGCTTTAAGACGTGAAGACAACTCCAAAATCGAGAGATCCAATAAATTTTTATTCATGTGCCTCCAAAACTGCATCGACCACAAAAAATCCGTTATGAGTGTGTGAAGCGTTTGCAAGCGCTTCTTTTTGAGTAAGCATTCTCGATTTATCGACTATATCTTCTCGTACGACGTTTTCTAAACCGGTCACTTGAGAGGTTTCCACTACTGAGTCAGTTGGCAACTCTTGAAGTTTCGAAACATAAGAAACGGTCACTCCTACTTGTTTGGTCAACTCTTCTGCTTGAGTATCAGATATGGGGATGTTCGCAAGCTTAGCTATCTGTCTCACATCCGTGACGGTAAGTGCAGAAACAGAGGGTGTCGAAGCGTTCATAGTGTGATTATACTCAAAGTGAGTAAACTATGAAATGGATCACTCTTGAATTGTTTTGGCAAGTTTAGTACCGTAAAGGTATGACCAAGTATAGGCAGGCAGTCCAACAAATGCTTGAGGGAAATAAAGAACTTTTTGATTCCTTTAAACCCATCCATGACGCATACGTTATCAATCCTAGCGTCAATCAGGCGAAGTATAATTCGATAGGATCTGAAGTCATGGATGTTATTCGTGATTATGAACGGAAGCTTTGCTCCAAAATGGGTGCTGGGCAGTACAGCAAGTTCTCCACAAACCTTTCAGAGAAATTCATGGAAGAAATAAAATCAGTTTTCCCCAAGATCATGTTTATCGGGGTGGAATAAAACTTTTTTAATTCGATCAATCGAACCTTTTCTATCTTTAGGATCAAACACTTCTCCGTGCCAACCACGTTTTTTCGCTGCATCCACCATCTCAATATGATCATCAATAAAAAACAATTCGTGAGGCTTGAGATCTGGAACAAGTGACTCTGCAATTTCATATATTTTAGGATCCGGTTTAATCACTCCATACTGAGCTGACTCAACAATCACTTCCCATTTCACGTTAGGAATTTTCTTTTTATCTAACAGCTTTTGAAGAATTCCTATTTCTGCATTAGAAAGAATACCAAGACGATAGTTATCTTCTAATTCATGAATAAAATCATGAGTCTCTTGAAAATATCCTTGATGATCACTCCAAAAATCAGCCATATCAAAAGATGGGTGGGTGATGCCAAGTTTTTCGGTAAATAGTGTGAAATAATCTTTCGTACTTAGCGTGCCGAGACAGCCCGCCTTCCAATTAGCCTCAACAATTGCAAATATCTGGTCACGAGAAACGATGTGCTTGCTTGCGGCACTCTGCATAGCCGCTTCGTTATCCACTATTACACTCCCCACATCAAAATAAATAAATTTAATCATGGTTAATTCCTAATCGTTTCATAATTGCGTTTCGTGCGTTATGAGCCAACGTATCATCGAGCGGATTTAACGCAATTTTCTTTCCATATTTCTTTTCTAACGCTTTCGTGATCAGCCAATCGGCAATCATGGGATTTTTGGGTAACAACGGGCCATGAAAGTAGCTCCCTATAGAATTTTTGTATACCGCGCCTTCAAATCCATCTTTTCCGTTATTTCCGTTTCCTTTAATAATTTTTGCCAATGGATTCATCTTATCTCCTAAATACGTATATCCTCCATGATTCTCAAAACCGATTATCGTCTTCGATAATCGCCCTGAGCTTTTGTCCTGAGCATAGTCGAAGGATGTCGAAGGGCTTCCTATTAACTCATCACTAATTACTTCCGCTACCACGTTTCCAATCAACCGTTTCCCCTGATCCCCAGGATGCTCTGTATAGAGATCAAATATGCCTGCACCTATAATTTTTTCTCCTTGATACGGCAAATAATAATTACCCACGAACTGATACGCGGCGCACACAAAAAGCGCTGGCACATTATCCTCAACCATCTTCTTAACCACTGGTCCTTTTCGATTAAGAAAATCCTCTCCTGCCAATTTCTGCTGCCGATCTTGCGCCCCACCCATGAAGATGAGATCACACCGAGAAAGTTCTGAGTTCGCAGTTTCTAAAGTTATCGGAATAATTTCCGCCTCAATTCCTCTCCACTCACATCGTTTCTGCAAAACGACTATATTCCCCCGATCACCGTACGTCGACATCAAATCCGGATATAACCACGCGATATTTAGTTTATAGTTCATATAGTTAATCCTTCGTCATTGCGAGATCCTGAGTTTGTCGAAGGACGAAGCAATCTCATACTATGTCTTCATACAAATCCCTATATTGTGAATTACTTTTCATTATTAATCGTATTTTATCTTTTCTTGATCCCCCTTTTATTTATTTTTCTCTTGCAATTGCACTGAGCACATCGTCAAACAATTCAAAATATACTAACTTTGTGCAATGATATTTTGCTGTAAATCCTGATAATTGTTGTTTGTGTTCATATATTCTCTTGATTAAATTCGTTGTGACACCAGTATAAAACACTGAATTTATTTTATTTGTTACGATATATATTGCACTTATATTATAATTCATACGAGATTGCTTCGCCGTATGAACGGACTCGCAATGACTTGTTTATAATATCTTTTTTCCAGTTAAAATTTTTCGAACATCTAACATGGCTGAGTATGTTGCTAGTACAAATAATGTCTGACCTTTGGGTAAGCTATCAAGCGCACGGCGAATGCCTATTTCTAAATCAGGCTCAGTCTTAAATTTTAAATCTGCATATTGTAATCGGAGCGCTAAATCATACACCCTATCACCAGCCACATATATGCGATCCAACTTATTTAACATCTCAAAATCCACATCCCATATCCAACTCACATCACGTCCGTCAGGTATGCGATCATTGAGCACAAGAAAAATATTCTTAGCCCCCATATCTAGCGCTGTGCGAAGCGATACGTTAAATCCTGTCGGATTTTTCGAGAGGAATAATTTCACTCTTTTCTGTGCCCCAACCACAATCTCTTCCTGTCTCCCGAATGCTGGAGAAAAATCTTTAAGTGCTATTTTGATCTTTTCTTCTTTAATCCCCAAGGATTTAGCTAAAGCAACTGCTGCTAACGTATTGTATTGGTTATACAACCCATCAAGAACCTTAAGGAATGTATGTACGTCTGGACCAGGTCGTTTCAAATTACACTGTTCACAGTGCCAAACACCGATGTGGGAATAATATATTCCTTCGTATGTCAATCTCGCGCCACATTGAGGACAAAACGTAGAATCTGTCGCATGCTCTGCTATTTTTAGGTATTCTTTCGGATTATTGATTCCAAAATACATCACCTTGCCTTGTGCTAATTTCCCAAAATACGCCACGCTTGGATCATCACTATTTAAAATAATCTCTGTTTGCACTGGTAAATCCTTGAGTACTTTTTGCCACTTTTCTATAATCACATCCACCTCACCATACCGATCTAGCTGATCGCGAAAAAGATTGAGAATTACTATTCGTTTGGGAGTGATATATTTTAAAACTATTGGCAATGAATTTTCATCTACTTCAAACAGGCCGTAGTCAGCATTCACATTTCCTTTCCAGTCCGTCTGCCTGATGCATGAGGAAACAATACCGTTTAACAAATTAGCACCCGTTCCGTTATGAACCACTCGATTCCCGTTAGCCTCCAATATTTTCTTAATCATCAACGTGGTGGTCGTCTTTCCATTCGTCCCAACAACGAGAATTACACCTTTGGTAAATTGTCTACCAAAATATGAAGCTATCTGTGGACGAAGTTTAAGGGCAAGCTCCCCAGGCCACGTCTCACCCGCACCTATCCCAAGCCCTGTGCTTGTCGTAGAAACAGTTTTTGCATTGGTGATGACCACGCGATCTAAAAAGGACATGTTCCAATTATCTCTCAATCAACACGAGAAGACAATCTAACTCAACTTATGGTAACGCGTCTCACGCAACGTACCAAGCCACCAACCGTTTAATACAAATCGAGGAAGTCGCATATCTCTAACAGCCTCAACTATTTGAGGCAACGAAAATATACGCCAATTTCCTAACTTGTCTTCTACTTTTTGTGGTTTCATCTTTCTTCTATCTACAAAGGCCCAATACATATAGACCTTGTGAAAACTGAGTTGCCAACGCTCTAACGAAGGACTATGCTGCGCCGGCATCAAATCTGATTCTCTAAAATGAAATCGTGCTTCTTCGCCTGATTCACGTATTGCAGCATGTATTGGACGCTCTCCGATCTCTACACTACCGCCAGGAAAGGTAAGTTGCCCTTTCCTAAAACCATCCAAACGCTCTGCAACAACGATGCCAGGATTTCGACGTGTTCCCGTGACGGGGATGACAAATGCTATGGAATCAATGGGAGGATTTGTTTCTGGGTGAATTCTCTCTAAAAAGGATATCATTCGTAAATGGTTGGCCAGGTTACAAACGTAATATATCACAAAAATACTTACATCGCTCGAAGTCGTTTGATGCGCTCTTCTATAGGGGGATGGGTGTTAAACATATTCGAAAACCATGCGCTGTAGGATTTGCCCTTAAATGGATTGGCGATGTAAAGATGTGCGGTCGCATTCGTCGCGGCTTCCAATACTTCTTTGTCATTGGTTAATTTCGCCAGTGCGCGTGCTAACCCTTCTGGATAACGAGTAAGATCAGCGCCTGATGCATCTGCCAAAAATTCCCGTCTTCGCGAAAGTGCCATTTGCATAAGGGTTGCAAATATCGGGGTAAGGATAGCCAATACTATGCCTATGACTAATATAATGCCACCACTATTATTGTCATTATCCCTGCTTCGCCTTCCGCCCCACCAAAGATTACGCATAAACATGTCAGACAAAAATACGACCATTCCCGCAAGCACGGATATGACTGCTAATAATCTCGTATCATAATTTTTGATGTGGGATAACTCATGAGCTATAACCCCCTCTAGCTCTCTGCGTTCTAATCGAGAAAGAAGCCCAGTCGTCGCACACACCACTGCATGTTCCGGATCACGACCTGTAGCAAATGCGTTCATCGCCGTATCGTCAATCACATACAGTTTTGGTTTTGGAATACCTGCGGCTATTGAAAGATTCTCAGCAACGGTAAAAAAATCAAAATCTTTCTTTCTCTCTGCAGGCTTTGCTCCAGACATAGCAAGAACCAGCTTATCTCCCCACCAATAGCTAGAAAAAGAAGAAATCACCGCAAATAGAGTTGCTATCCACACAAAATCCGATCCGTACCCTAATGCATAACCCAACACGTATCCTATCGCGATGACAAGACTCACAAATACTGCCATCAATAGATACGTTTTCGCAACATTTGAACGAATTTGAGAAGAAATGGTCATTTAAGAAAATTTCACATCTACTTTATTCTGCTCTTTTTCACCTGCCTTAAAGAACCCACGAGAGGTGAACCCAAACATTCCAACAAACATATTGTTTGGGAAGGTTTTTACCTTCAAATTGTACTCTAATAATTGTGCGTTGTAGTACTGTCTTGAGTACGCTACTTTGTCTTCTGTATCAGAGAGTTCCTTTTGAAGCTGCATGAAATTTTGATTCGCTTCAAGCTTCGGATACGCCTCTGCCACTGCAAACAAGCTCTTCAAAGCACCTGTCAGCATATTATCAGCTTTTGCAGCTGCAGCTGGCGTCTCTGCATTCATCACCGCAGTTCTTGCCTTTGTCACCTCAGTAAATACGCCCTTTTCATGCTTAGCATAGCCTTTTACCGACTCAACCAAATTTGGGATGAGATCAGCACGACGCTTTAACTGCACCTGAATTTGTCCCCAAGCTTCATCAATATCCGTCGATTCTCTAATTAACCCGTTATACAGAGACCACACATATATGACAAATAATGCTATTGCTCCGAAACCTAGATACATTGGATTCATATATATTCCTTTCTTAAAATTTTAATACTCTCTAAGTAACCAACTAACGAATAACGAACTAACCATTATTGTACAACCATTGCGCAAATTCTGCATAGGGGTATGTATTCACCACATCTTCCCCAGCCAATCCACCTCGCCTGCCGACGGACACACCATAGGGCATCAGATTCATATGCTCTTTATTATGCGCATCCGTATTTATACAAAACTTCACCCCCATTTTCTTGGCAACTGCCACTAACCCATCAGGCAAATCCAATCGTTCAGGAAAAGAATTTATTTCCAATGCAATATTTTTTTCCTTTGCGATAGTAAATACCTCTTTCCAATCAGCATCCACTCCTTCTCGACTTCCTAATAATCTTCCAGTCGGATGTCCAAAGATTCGCACTTTAGGATTGCTCGTCAGTGCTTTGATAATTCTATCTGTCACCTGTTTTCGAGGTTGAGTGAAAGCAGAATGCAATGAAACTACCACCGCATCGACAAACTCAAACGCATCTTCTGGTAATGCCAAAGAACCATCTGGTTTTATGTCCACTTCACACATAACAAACAGTGACGTAGCTTTTTTGCCTTTACGAACACCTTTAGTATACGAGTAGTATTGTTGTTCATAATACTTTTTTCGCTTTTTCATAATCTGGGTAATTACACTACCCGAAAGATTTGATACAGATGGATTATGATCAGAAAATCCGACGTACTCATAGCCCAATATATCAGCAGTTTCTAAAATCTCCTTCACACTGCTTACTCCCACATCATGCGACGAATGTAAATCATAACTGCTATGGATATGAAGATCACCAAGTATTTGGCCGCTTTCAATAAGTGTGGGCAGCGAATGCTTTTTAGCCATCGTAATTTCATCGCGACCCTCGCGCAATTCAGGTACTACATAGTCTAAGCCAAGATGGTGATAAAACTGCTCCTCAGTCGCAAAGACACGAACCTTACCAGTCTTTAAGTCTTTAATACCATGTTCTGAAAGCGACAAACCCTTTGTCAACGCATACTCCCGAAGTGCAATGTTGTGTTGTTTAGAGCCTGTAAAGTACTGGAGCATCGCGCCATACGCCTTTGGAGACTGCACTCGTAAATCAACTTGTTTGCCATTGGCAAGTAGCAACGTTGCTCCGCTTGGACCTTGCTCTATAAGTTTTTGATGCGGAAACGAAATAAAACGTTCAATAATCTTATCAGGATCATTCGTGGCTACAGCTATATCGATATCACCAATCGTGGCCACTTTACGCCGAAGACTTCCGAGTACATCAATCTTTTCACATCCTCCTGCTTTGGCAACATACTCCATAACTTCTGTCGCGACCACGTCTGCATACGGCAACGGCATACGGTTTTCCTTAATCTGACCCTTCTTAAACGCGCTTATGGCTTCAAGAATGACATCTTGCGATCGTTTGCCGAACCCATCAAGCGGCTCAATCTTTCCCGCTTTGGCTGCCTTTTCTAGATCAGTAACTGCTGATTTCTCATTTTGTAACCTAAGAATCGTGACCAACGCATACGCTTTTTTTGGCCCTATGCCGGGGACGAACAAAAGCGGAAACACTGCTTCTGGGACTTTGGCAAAGACAGAATCCCAATGTCTATTCTTCCCAGTTTTTAAAATTTCATCTATATGCTCGGCGATGGTTTTTCCAACCCCTGCTATCTCACCCAATGTTCCCGCAATCCAATAGTCTTTAATATCCATGGTAAGATGCTCAATGCTATCTGCCGCCTTGTCATAGGCTATGATACGAAATCTATTTTCTCCCAATATTTGGTATGCCGCTGATACTTTTTTAAGAAGCACGGCCAGTTCTTGATTTGTCATAGTGTAATTATCATTATGCTAACACACCATTGTTATGAGCTCAATTATATTTTATAATCATTCCACATCCATTGTGTGGCCATGACAAAGCCAGATAACCAAGGGATAAGAAGGTTAAAATTTGTTGCAAGCGTGACGCATGCGAGTGAATAGCTTGCAACACCTATAAGGGAAAATCGTTGGGAAAAAACCGTAAGGTTTTGTCCCAGAATGGGATCGTAGCTCAGCCTGGTTAGAGCGCCTCCCTGTCAAGGAGGAGGTCGGCGGTTCGAGTCCGCTCGGTCCCGCATTGACATTTCTTTGCGATCCCGAGCTTGTCGAGGGAGAGTTTAGAAATGACAATGCCCATCAGTAATCGCTCCATGAGCCGCCCCGCTTAGCGGGATAAGGCGAATGGCAAGATGCGGAGGGCGGACTCTCTTCTGCCCCACACTACTTCTGCCCAGAAAGGAGGAACATGAACGAACAAATCAAAAAATATCTCAAAAATTCAGACAGTATGGTCTCCCTATTTTTAGGCATCGCGGTGGTCGTAGTCACCACAATACTTGTGGTTAATTACGTCAAAAACAAGGGTGTACAAACAGCTACTGAAGTCAAAAAACAAGAAGAAGCGAAAAAAGAGCAATCATCACTCCCTACGACTCATACAGTCGTAGAAGGTGAGTCATTGTGGAAAATTTCTGATACGTATTTCCAAAGTGGATACAACTGGGTAGATATCGTGGACGCTAATAAACTTTCGAATGCTGACGCTATTGAGGTCGGACAAGCGCTTACTATTCCAAAAGTCGAAAAGCGTATGCCGGAAGGCCAGACATCATCATCAGCGATCGAAGTCAAAAAGCCGGAAAACAATAAATACACAGTAGCCAAAGGCGACACACTCTGGAGTATTTCAGTAAAGACGTACGGAACTGGGTACAGATGGACCGAAATCGCGAGCCTTAATAAGCTTGACGATGCCAACGTCATCCATGCCGGAAACGTACTGCAATTGCCATAAGCTTTTTTTTGAAAACCAAATAGTTCATAACTATACCATCTCATGGTATGATTTATTGTGGCGCGCGGGCGTAGTACACTGGTAGTATATATCCTTCCCAAGGATAGGAAGAGGGTCCGATTCCCTTCGCCCGCTCTTGAGGGTTCGACTGCGTCCCTTCGTAGCCCGAAGGGCGAAGTGGGATTCCCTTCATCCGCTC